>CAYPUN010000049.1:715-10062 GCA_964413985.1 uncultured Rickettsia sp.
TCGTAAGATTTTGGATTTTTTAAAATTATCTTGGACGGGAATAATTTTATAGCGCGTTTAATTTAAAAAGGAAGGTGATTTTGTAAATTTTTTTGCTTCATCAGCTTAAATTCTGCTTGCTTCTTTAAAGAAAATTTATATAATTCTTGTCCACCTTTTTTAGTGCCCTTAGCTCAGCTGGATAGAGCAACAGCCTTCTAAGCTGTAGGTCAGACGTTCGAATCGTCTAGGGCACGCCATTTCTTCACTCGCTGACGGATGTAATCTCGAAACTCACTTAAATTCTCTTGCCGAAAATTGCGGTGCCTACTCTGACGTGGGTTGCGCCTAACGCTATGGCATCTTCAAAATCGCCGCTCATTCCCATTGAAAGTTTTGATAAATTGTTTTCTTTGGCGATTTTTGCCAACAACGCAAAATAGGTTGAAGGGGCTTCGCCTGCGGGGGGAACGCACATTAGACCGGTTATGTTTAGGCGGCATTCGTTTTTTGCAAAATTGATAAAATCTTTGGCGCTTAGAGGGGCGATGCCGTCTTTTTGGGGCTCTTCGCCGATATTGATTTGGATGAAAATTTCGGGATTTTTTTGCTGTTTGGTGATTTCTTTTTGCAGTTCTTTGGCTAATTTTTCGCTGTCTAGGCTTTCGATGCAGTCATATAAATCAACGGCTTCGCGGGCTTTGTTGCTTTGCAGATGACCAACCAAATGCAACTTGATTTGCGGGAATTGTTTTTTTATTGCTGGCCATTTTTCTTGCGTTTCTTTAACATAGTTTTCACCGAAAATTTTGCAACCAGAGTTGATTGCGTACAAAATATTTTCTGTTGCGATTGTTTTTGAAACAGCAACCAGATTAACATCTGAAGTGTTGCGGCCGTAGGTTTTGCAGGCTTTGCTGATTTTTTGATTAACCAGAACTAAATTTTTTTCTATTTGATTTTGCATGATAAAAAGATTTTTTTTCACAGATCGTAAAAGATGTTTTGATCTTACAGCAGCTATAAAAAAATTGCCAAAAAATTCTGCAATAATTTTTCGCGAATATGATTTGGCGGTTGATGAGCGTGAAAAAATGGCGCGCGAAATTTTGGTTTTGTGCCGTGGTCTTGGCCACAAAATGCTGGTTGGAAAAAATCTTGAACTTGCTAGAAAAATAAAGGCTGATGGCGTTCATTTTTCTGATAAAGATGGTTTGCTTTGGCAAAATTTTCAACGCAAAAATTTGCCGCAAAAATTTATTTTTAGCTTAGCTTGTCATAATTTTTTATCTGTTGTAAAATCACAAAAGACAAAGGCGGACCTGATTTTTGTTTCGCCGGTTTTTAAAACAAAAAGCCATCCAAACCTTGAGCCACTTGGCTTGATGAAGTTTGGCAAAATTGTTGCCGCTTCACAAATTCCAATTTTTGCTTTGGGTGGAGTGAATGAAAAAAATTTCTTAAACCTGAAAAAGCTTGGCGCTGTTGGGTTTGGAGCGATTGACCAATTTATTTAAATTGCACATGATGGAAAAAAACGCAAAAATTTTTGTTGCTGGACACAAAGGCATGGCGGGCTCGGCTATTGTGCGCGAGCTGCAAAATCAAGGCTATAGCAACCTTATCACAAAAACGCGCGCTGAGCTTGATTTGATGAATCAACAAAAAGTGGCGGAATTTTTTGCGCAAGAAAAGCCGCAATTTGTGTTTTTGGCTGCAGCGAAGGTTGGAGGCATTGAGGCCAACAGATCACAGCTTGGAGCCTTTCTTTATGAAAATATACAAATTCAAAATAACATCATTCACAACGCTTATTTGAATGGCGTTGAGCGCTTGATTTTCTTGGGCTCGTCGTGCATTTATCCGCGTGAAGCGCCGCAGCCAATCAAAGAAGAATATTTGCTGACTGGGGCGCTGGAGCCTACAAACTATGGCTATGCCATTGCAAAAATTGCTGGTGTAAAAATGTGCGAGGCTTATCGCGCTCAATATGGGTGCGACTTTGTGCCAGTTATGCCAACAAATCTTTATGGCATCAATGACAATTTTGACCCCGTCAATTCTCACGTTTTGCCTGCTTTGATTCGCAGATTTTATGAAGCAAAGGCTCGTGGAGCCTCTGAAATTGTGGTTTGGGGCACTGGCACACCAATGCGCGAATTTCTTTTTGTTGACGATTTAGCAAAAGCTTGTATATTTGTTGCAAACAACAAAAACGTCACCAGCCTTATAAATATTGGCACCGGAGAAGATGTTTCGATCAAAGAACTGGCCGAATTGATCAAAAAAATTTCGGGCTTTGAGGGCGAAATAAAATTTGATACAACCAAACCAGACGGCACTTTGCGCAAGGTTTTGGATGTCTCAAAAATTAACGCACTTGGCTTTGAAGCAACAACCAAGCTTGACGATGGCATTAAGATTGTCTATGATTGGTTTTCAAAAAATTACAAATAGCATGATTACAAATAGCATGGGCGCAAAAATAATTGATGGCAAAGAAATAGCGGCAAACCTTAGAAAAAACATTGCGCGCGACGTTGAGGAAATCAAAAAAAATTTCCATATCACGCCGGGTTTGGCAGTGATTTTGGTTGGCAACGATGCTGCAAGTGAAGTCTATGTGAGCAACAAAGAGAAGGCGGCGCACGCTGTTGGCATGAATTCTTTGCAATATAAATTTGCCAGCGACATTTCAGAAAAAGAATTGTTGCGCAAAATTGACGATCTCAACAAAGACGCGTCAATTCACGGAATTTTGGTGCAATTGCCGCTGCCAAAACATATCGATACCAAAAAAGTTATTCGCGCAATTGACTTTCGCAAAGACGTTGACGGGTTCAATGTTATCAACGTTGGAAAGCTTGCTGTTGGCGAAGTTGATGGTGACGAAAAGGCAATCGCGCCCTGCACTCCACTTGGCTGCGTCCACCTTTTAAAATCCGTTGTTGGTGAAAATTTAGCTGGTTTAAAAACTCTGGTTATAGGCGCCTCTAACATTGTGGGACGACCTTTGACAAGACTTTTGACTCTTGAAAATTGCACCGTGACAATTGCCAATCGCTCAACTCGCGATTTGAAGGCAGAATGTTTGCAAGCCGATGTGATTTTCTGCGCTGCAGGCGCGCCAAATCTGGTTAAAGCTGATATGATAAAAAAAGGCGCAATCATCATTGATGTTGGAATCAACCGCATCAATCTTGACGGCGGCAAAACAAAATTGGTGGGCGATGTTGATTTTGAAAATGTAAAAAATGTTGCTGGCGCAATCACGCCAGTTCCAGGGGGAGTAGGTCCGATGACCATTGCCTATTTATTAAAAAATACTTTAGATTGCTGTCTAAGGTCAATTAACTCAATGTAATATGTTTGACAAAAATAATGCTTTAAACCTTATCAATCAAGCGCGCTCTAAGGCGAATATTGGTGTTGTTGCTGGATTTGTTTCGCGCAAAAAACGCGCTGTCACTGTTGTGGCGGCAATGCTGGCTGTGCTTGGCGTGGGTTATATTGGTTTTCATCTTTATCAAAAATCGGCACAAGAAAAATATTCGGCAATTTTTCACCAAGCTTTGCTTGAGGAAGAGCGCGGCAATTTGCAAGGCGCCAAAGAGGGAATGTTGGTGGTTTATAACGCAAAATTTGCGCCAAGTGGCGTAAAAAGCCTGACGTCGCTGCGCTATGCAGGCTTGCTGCTCAACGAAGGTTCATATGACGACGCATTAAAAATTTATCAAGAAATTACCGACAATGGTCGCTATGACCGCTATATCAGAGAATTGTCTGGTTTGCTTGCGACAAAAATTTTGGTGATTAAAAGTGGATCAAATGTTGACAAAGCCGCTCAGGAAGCCACTTTGAAGCAAGTTGACAAAATTGAATCTTATGCGAAAATTTTGCGCCCTTTCATTGCTGAGCAAAAAGGAATTTTGGAAATGAAATTTGGCAATTTAGACAAATCTTATGCGATTTTTGCGCAAATTATTTCTGACCAAAACAGTGAACAATCTTTAAAAATGCGTGTCAGCGACATCATGAAATCACTGGTTGCACAAGGTTATGAAGTTAAAACGCCTATTAAAAAAACTGACAAATAATCGTGAAAAAAATTCTTATTATTTTTGTTGCGCTTAGCGCTTTGTTTGCCTGCTCTGACAAAAAAGATTATGATCACAAAAAAGCAATCTCGGCATTTGCAATCATCGATGCAATCAAGGTTGATGAGGCTTTGCAAAGTGTTGCGATAAAAATTCCACCGCAAACAGCAAGCAAAAATTCTGATACAAATTCTTCTGAAACCGCGCCACATATAGAAAATTTTGCTTTTCAGCCTTTGGCAAATTCGAAAAAATTTCTGAATAAATCTTCGCAAATTTGGTCGGGATATCGCCCCGCTTTTTCGGATCGCTTTGTTTTTGCGCCGATAATTCGCGATGGCAAAATTTATTTGCTTGATGCTTCGGGAATCCTTGCTGCATATGAACTTGCGAGCAAAAAGCAATTGTGGGAAAATCGTGTTTTTGCGCGCAAATTGCTGAAAAATTATCAAAATCCGCGCATTGGAATTTTTGGTGATAAAATTTTTGCAATCGCTGGATCCAATCAAATTGTGGCTGCAAACGCTGTTGATGGAAAAATTTTATGGTCAAAAACAATTTTGTCGCTGCCAGTTTCAACGCCAATTGCTGATGGAAAATTGGTTTATGTGACAACAAATGACAACAAAACTTATGCTCTTGATGCGAGCAATGGCAAGCTTGTGTGGGTTTTTTCGGGGGTCAACAAACCAACGGCAATTTTTGGTTCGTCAATTCCGTTGCTGCACAAAAATATGCTGCTTGTGTGCTATTCTTCGGGCGAAATTTATGCCCTCAATCGCTTGACGGGCGAGGCTTTTTGGTCACAAGATTTGAACATCAACAAAGCGGGTGATTCCGATTTTTATCTCAACGACATTGATGCCACGCCGATTGTCAAAAACGACACGCTCTACACCATTGGCAATGGCGGGCTGATGATGGCTATCAACACTAAAACTGGCCATTATTTGTGGAAAAAAGAAATTGCCGGCATCACCGATTTTTGGCTGGCGGGAGAATTTTTATATGTTGTAAATCACGATGACAAATTGCTGGCGATCGAGAGAAACAAAGGCGCCATCAAGTGGCTGACGCAATTGCCAGATTTTAGAAAAGCTAAAGATCCGTCAACAAAAATTATTTATAGTGGCGTGGTTATGGCGGGCGACAAATTGATTATCTCGGACAGCCGTGGACGCTTGCTGGTGGCATCTGCGCTTGATGGAAAAATTGAGCAAACTTTCAAAATTGACCAAAAAATTTATCACGCACCTTTGGCAATTGATGGCAAAATTTATCTGCACGCACTTGGGCGATATACGGTGAATCTGGTTGAGGTGTATTGACATTTTGCTGTATTGCTGTAAAACTGTATTGCTGTAAAGCTGCATTACTGTAAAACTGTATTACCATATCAACAAAAACCAAAATATTATGACAAAAATGACGATCGATATACCTGACGAGCGCTACAAAAGCTTGAAGCACAGCGCTATTGAGCTTGGAGTTTCTATCAAAGATTATGTGCTTGATGCGCTAAATTTGAAGGAAGAAATTATGATTCGCGATGATGGTGTGGTTAGAAGGCTTAAGCCTGCGACTATCAAGGCTTTGAAGGAGTCGAGGAATCCTAAAAAAAATAAAAATTATAAAAAATTTAATAGCGTAGAAGAGGCCATGAAATATCTGAATTCATAATTTCAAAAAATCTCTGCGGCCCGCAAAACAAAGCCGTTTGCAATAAAAACGCGAAACCTTATTTGCTATAAAACACCATAAAATTAAAACCGAATGAAAGAAATAATTTTTTCAAAAAATTTTAAAAAGGAATATAAATTAATGCTAAAAAGAGGGAAAAATCCCGCGAAAATGACGGAAATATTGTCTATATTGAGCGCTGGAGAAACATTGCCTTCAAAATTTCGAGATCATAAATTAATCGGCCAATATAAAGGTTCACGCGATTTGCATATAGAGCCCGATTGGATATTAATTTATAAAACTACACAAAATGCTGTGATTTTTGAGCGCACTGGCTCTCACAGCGATTTATTTAAATAACTTAAAATGCTAACAGAAAAATACAATCACAAAGAAAGCGAGAAAAAATGGCAAAATTATTGGCGCGAGAAGAAAATTTTTCAGTGGAAAAATGATTTGCCGCGCGAGCAAACTTTTGTGATTGACACCCCGCCACCAACGGTTTCAGGGCTTTTGCATATGGGTCACGTTTTTTCTTATACTCAGGCCGATTTTGTGGCGCGTTTTAAGCGTATGAGCGGGCATGATGTGTTTTATCCGATGGGCTTTGATGATAACGGCCTGCCTACGGAGCGGCTGGTTGAGAAGGTTAAAGGTGTTCGCGCTTCGCAAATGGCGCGCGAAGAATTTGTGGCGCAATGTCGCGAGGTTGTTGATGAGGCCGAGTTGGAGTTTGAGGCGTTGTTTAATGCGATTGCGCTTTCGGTTGATTGGGAGCAGAAATATCAGACGATTTCGCCGCAGTCGCAAAAAATTTCGCAGGCGAGTTTTGTTGATTTGTTTCACAAAAATTTGGTTGAGAAAAAATTTGAGCCGGTTTTGTGGGATTGCGTTGACCAAACCGCACTGGCACAGGCCGATTTGGTGGATAAAGAAATGCCAAGCGCGATGAATGAGATTTTGTTTGCACTTGATGGCGACGGCGAGCAAATCACTATTATGACAACACGTCCCGAGCTGCTTGCTGCTTGCGTTGCGGTGATGGTTCATCCTGATGATGCGAGATATAAACACCTTCATGGCAAAAATGCGATCACGCCGCTTTTTGGTGTGCGGGTTCCAATTGTTGCGGATGATTTGGTGCAGCTGGATAAAGGCACGGGCGCTGTTATGTGTTGTACTTTTGGCGATGAAACTGACATCAAATGGTATAAAAAACATGGCTTGAAATTGCGTTTGATTCTTGAAAAATATGGAAAATTGAAGGATTTTTCGCAAAGCTGGTCAGAAATAGCGAGTGCGGGTGAAACCGTTGATTTTGAGGCTTTTAAGGCTAATTATGAGCAAATTAAAGGCAAAAAAACCAAAGAAGCGCAAGAAATTGTCCTAAATTTGCTAAAAAACGCCAATCTTTTGACAAAGCAAACGCCTTTCAGCCACACTGTTAAATGCGCCGAACGTTCTGGTGCGCCGATTGAAATTTTGGTGCAGCCGCAATGGTTTATAAAAATTCTCGACAAAAAAGAGGCTTTGAAGCGCAAGGCGCAAGAGTGCAACTGGCATCCAGAATATATGCGTGTGCGCATTGAGCAATGGATTGACGGGCTTTCGTGGGATTGGTGCATCAGCCGCCAGCGTTTTTTTGGCGTGCCTTTTCCGGTTTGGGTTTCTAAACGCGCGGGTGAGGAAGGAAAAATTCTTGTTGCTGACATTTCGCAACTGCCTGTGGATCCTTTAAAATCAACGCCTCTTGGCTATACGGCTGACGAAGTTGTGCCAGAAACCGACATTATGGACACTTGGGCGACATCGTCAATCAGCCCGCAGCTTTCGTCGCACGCCATCAATGACGAAATAAATTTTGGCGAAAGTGCGCGCCATAACAAACTTTTTCCTGCTGACATGCGGCCGCAAGCCCATGAAATCATTCGCACCTGGGCGTTTTATACTATCGTGAAAGCGTTGCTGCATGAGGACAAAATTCCGTGGAAAAACCTGATGATCTCGGGCTGGTGCTTGGCTGCCGACAAAACCAAAATGAGCAAGTCGAAAGGCAATGTGGTGACGCCAACTTCGCTGGTGGAGGAAAAAAGCTCGGATGTTGTGCGCTATTTTGCCTCTACGTCGCATTTGGGAGCCGATACGGCCTATTCGGAGGAAGTTTTTAAGATAGGGCACAAGCTGGTGACGAAATTGTTTAACGCGGCCAAATTTGTGGCGGTGAATTTTGAAGCTTTGGATGAAAAAACGCGCGGCGATCTGTCGCTTAATCCCGCCAATTTGACTGCACAAAAAATCATCTTCGAAGCCGCAGATTTGTGGATTTTGAGCAAGTTGCAAGAAACTATAAATCACGCAACTGCATCTTTTGAAAAATATGAATATGCGCGCGCGCGTGAAAAAATTGAAGAGTTTTTCTGGCATTATTTTTGCGACAATTATTTAGAAATTGTGAAGGTGAGATCTTATGGGCTGAAGGCCGAGAAGCTTGCTGGCACTGAGCTTGACGAGGCGGCGCAACAAAAAGTTGCTGCTTCGCAATTGAGCGCAGTTCACACTTTGCGCTGCTGTTTGAACTCGCTGCTCAAGCTTTTTGCGCCGTTTGTTCCACACATCACGGAAGAAATTTATGCGGGAATTTTTGCGCAGGAATTTGCTGCAACCAAGTCTATCAACGCTCGCGGCAATTGGCCAAAAATTGACGAGCAGTTTTTTGCAAAAGATTTTTGCGAAATTGGCGATGCTGCGCTTGAAATTATTTTTGCGGTGCGCAAGTTTAAATCGGACAATAATTTGTCGATGAAAACAACAATTGCGCGGTTGAAAATTGCACATCCGCAGGATTTGACGCCAATTTTGGCCGATTTGGCCAATGTTTGCAATGCCACGCAAGTTGAGTTTGCGGTTGGTGAGATGGCGGTTGAGGTCAACCAATAAAACCAGTCGTAATCTACCCTAAAATTGCGGCAAAGATTCATTTGACAATTGCGCGACAAATGCGCAAGTCACCCAATCCTTGCACAAAGCAATTATCTAGTTGGCGTTGGCGCTGGCGCCATCTCCTTATTGATATCCGACTTCAATTTGCCCACAAGACTTAACACCGTAGCTTCAATAGAATGAACCGTTGCTGATGGCGATTTTTTTATAGGAGCCTTTAGGTCAGCACTAATTCTCGTAATTTCAGCCCCGACGACATCTAGGGACGCCAACAGATTGCGAGAATTTAACAAATTTTTCGCAAAACCTTTCAGAGCGTCTTTGTTTGTTTCAAGAATTTCTTTTAAAGCTTCAGGTGAAAGATCTATAGCGCTTGCAAACTTGTCTGGTAAGGCAAGAGCTAGAAACGCTTGCCTTTCTTTTAGTGTAAAAGTTGAGGTTTCTGGAATTTTTTTTGTTGGTAACAACAACCCATCTAAGAAGCCTGCCTCATCAAAAACACGACTGCCATTTTCAACAAGAGGCTTAAATCCTCCTTTTGGGCCAGCATCTTTGGCGCAGCAGCGGTGTATTTTTTCTAGAATACTTACTAGCGGCAAAACTATTGGAATATTGCGACTATCGAGACCAGAAAACCGGTCCCTAGAA
>CAYPUN010000050.1:0-9849 GCA_964413985.1 uncultured Rickettsia sp.
CGACTGAGCCGCGGTTGGAGCGTCTAAGGGTTATATCGCTTACAATGAAGAAATAGTCACAGCTTATAATAAATTATAAAAAAACTTATGTTTCTACCAGCCCTCTTTCCAGAATTAGCGCTATTTTGCGGCGCTTTGATCATCTTGCTTAACGATGTTTTTTTTGGCAAAAATAAGTCAGAATTTTTTCGCTTTTCTTATTTGTTGGCGATGATCTCTTGCTTTGTGGCCCTTTATTTTACGGCGCAGAACACTTTTGTGACGGGATCGTTTTTTCACAATATGTTTTTTATAAATTCATTTAGCTGCTTTGTAAAATTCGTTTCAATTATTTTGCTGATTTTTGTTATAATTTTGTCTTTGGATTTTCTTGAAAAGCAAAAAAGTTTCAGCGCCGAATTTCTTGCGCTGATAATGATTTCAACGGCTGGTGGCATGTTTTTGGTTTCTGCGAATGATTTTCTCACTTTTTATTTATCGCTAGAATTGCAATCTTTGCCATTATATTTGCTGGCTTCAATCAATCGCAAATCGGGCAAATCGTCTGAAAGCGGTGTGAAATATTTTGTGCTTGGGTCTGTGGCTTCGGGCCTTTTGTTGCTTGGCATTTCGCTGTTTTATGGTTTTTCGGGAACAACAAATTTTGATGTTGTGGCATCGCTTTATAGCAACAATCCCGTGCCTTCAGCGGTTATCCTTGGCTTCATTTTGATTATGATTGCGATGTTCTTCAAAATTTCTGCCGCACCTTTTCACATGTGGACTCCAGATGTTTATGAAGGTTCAAGCAACATTGTCACAACCTTTTTTGCAACGGTGACAAAATTTGGCGCAACATTGGTTTTGATTCGTCTTTTCCTCGATTTGTCGCCATCTTGGCGCGGCATGGAAAAAATTCTATTGCTTGTGGCGCTTGCATCTATGGCCGTTGGCAGTTTTGGTGCCATCAAGCAAACAAGTTTCAAGAGGCTCTTGGCCTATAGCTCTGTTGGTCACGTGGGTTTTGCAATTTTTGGTATTGCGGCTTTAAGTGGCGATGGAATCAAGTCTGCGGTGATTTATATGGTGATCTATTCA
The DNA here is from genome assembly GCA_964413985.1 of uncultured Rickettsia sp. Taxonomy (GTDB): domain Bacteria; phylum Pseudomonadota; class Alphaproteobacteria; order Rickettsiales; family UBA1997; genus CAMCFD01. Next base: position 1,078 of record CAYPUN010000050.1, read on the forward strand.
ATTTTGTCTTTGGGCAATTTTGGCTTTTTAAATTTAATTTCCGGCTCAAAAACTAAAGACGAAACCGCAACTGAAATTGGCGAAAATGATGATGCTGATGAAAAAACTTTCAACATTTCTTCATTTTCCGGACTTGCAAAAACCAATCCGATTATGGCAATGTTTTTGACGGTGTTGATGCTTTCAACAGCAGGAATTCCGCCACTTGCGGGCTTCTTCTCGAAATTCTTTGTGATCAGCGCTGGCGTGAAATCTGGCTATTTTATCACCTCAACAATTGCGGTTTTGTTTAGCGTGATCAGCGCTTATTATTATTTGCGTATTGTGAAAATTATGTATTTTGATAAAGCGGGAGACACTCAATTGCAGTTTATTGAGCGCTATAATCCAAAAATTGTTGTTGCCTTTGCGGTGATTTTCAACCTTGCGTTTATTGTCTTCTTGAAGCAATTTTTGGGCATGATTTCTACGATGATTGGGTTTTAGTATAAGTCACAGATTGGCTTAAATTCACATCATTCCAGTTTACGTCGTTCTCGCTATCTACGTCATTCCTACTTTTTACGTCATTCCTGCGAAAGCAGGAATCTCTCACAGCATCCCCATCAACTCATCTTTAGTTTTTGCAAAATCACTATCAATCCAAATTTTTTGCAACCTTGCCAACGCTTCTCCCATCTGCTTTCCACCCGCAACACCAACTTCCAACAAATCATTTCCATTAACTGGAAATTTTGGCGCGCTAAAGTTTTTTATATATTGCAAAATTTTTTCCGACTCGTTTTTTTCTTGATGATTTCTTATCAATCCAAGCAAATAAAGATCTCGCACCATTTCTTTTTCTTCATAAAAAAGCAATTCGCGCAAAGTTTTTATATCAAAACTTAAAATATGAAAAGTTTTAGCAAATAAAAATTGATAATATTTTTTTTCGTTATTCGAAAAATTAAAATGCGTCAAAATTTCTGCCAAATTTATATTTTTTTGCAAAATCAACGCCGCAAATTTAACATGACTTGAAAGCTTGATTTTAAAGGCCTCTTCAAGGTTCATCAATTTTTGCAAATGCTCAATTTGAATTTTTGTTACAAAAATTTCTTCAGCAAGATTCACCTTTTCAATCTCGTGCAAAATCCACAATAATTTTTCGTTTTCACTATTCTCCAAAATATTAAAAACTTCATTTCTAATGCGATCTGCCGACAAGGATTTTATGCCATTCTTTTGCGCAACACATGCCTTCAACCCAACAATATCAATGCTTGAAGAATATCGACAACTAAAACGAAAAAAACGCAAAATACGCAAATAATCTTCTTTGATTCGCTCATTTGCATCACCAATAAATTTTACAATATTGTTTTTTAAGTCCGAAATTCCATCAAAATAATCATGCACAAAGCCTTCATTATCAAGGTATAGCGCGTTTATAGTGAAATCGCGGCGCGCAGCATCAAAAAAATAATCATCAATAAATTGCGGCTCGCAGTGGCGTCCATCTTGCCCCTGATCTTGACGCAAAGTTGTAATCTCAAAATGCTTGCCGTCAATCACCGCAGTGATCGTACCAAATTTAACACCAGTTGGCACAGCATTAATTTTATTTCTCTCCAAAATTTCAATAGTTTTTTGCGGCAAAAATTTCGTCGCAAAATCAAAATCTTTCACCTTTCTGCCAGCGATCATATCCCTCACGCACCCACCAACCAAGCGAATCGAGTCAGCCTCTTCCTGCAAAAAAATCGTCAGAATTTTCTTCACCTCAACAGGAATTTGCTCAAGCAATTGTGAATATAATATTTTCTTCATTTGTTATTTTTTATATTTTTATCAATCGTTTTTATAATCAATCCACCACCAAAAAAATCCCCATTTCATCCGCAAGCGCAACAACCTCATCTCGATTGATGATCAAAGTCGCCCCCGCCTGCACCACAATCCCACAAATCTTCGCCGCATAACAATTTTTTATCGTATCAACCCCAATCGTTGGCATATCCGCCTTCATCGACTGCCTCGCCTTTTTCATCTTCACCAAAATCGCATCTTTTTTAAAATCAACCGCCAACGCACCACATCTTGCAATCATGCTATCCGTGCCCTCAAGCGCCTCAACCGCAATAATTTGCTTTTGCGCCACAATCACCGCCTGACCAATATCAAATTCCGACAAAGTGCGAATCGCCTTCTTCGCCAAAGCAATATTTTCAAGGTCTGCCGCACTTGGCTGCAATTTTGTCAACACCGATTTTCTTGCCACAATATCAGTCAAAAAATCGTCAATTTTCAAAATCTTCAAACCTTCTTTTTCAAAAAATTTAATCACAGTTCTCAAAACCGCATCATCGCCCAAAACCTTGCTCGCCAAGATCTTGGCCAACAAAATCGCGCCTTTTTTGTCAACTTTGATTGACGAAAAATTTGGTTTGTTGACAGCGCCAATAAAAATTAAATTTTGAATATTGTTTTCTTTAAGAATTTTTAAAAAGTTTTCAATGCCACCATAAGGCACCTTTATTGGGTTGAAGGCACTATAATCAATTTCATATTTTTCTGACTCAAGCAAAAAAAGCAAAAATTTACGATTATTTTTTTGACAATTTTCAATCAAGATTTTTGGCAAAAGGCCTCGTCCAGCAAAAATTGCAATTGGTTCTAAGTTCATATTTTTTGTTATTTAATCTTAAAATCTTGCTTTTAAAAACCTATCCCGCATGGTTCAAACTCGCCGCCCCATCCACAAAAATAACCATCCCACTAACAAAATCATTCTCCAGCAAAAACTCCAAAGTCTGACAAATATTTTTCACATCGCCTTTTTTTTGCAACGGAATTTTTTTAATAATTTTATCCACAAACTCTTGCGACGGATTCTGATCATTGACGCTGTTCAAAATAAATCCGGGCGCAATGCCGTTTACTCTGATCTGCGGCGCCAATTCAAGCGCCAACATTTTTGTCAATTCTGCCAAGTTTTTTTTGCTCAGCAAATAATAAAAATAAGACGTGTCAAAACGCACAATGTTTTTGTCGAGCATGTTGATAATCTGCGCATCCTTGATTTTGCTGCTCAAAACATGGCTCGCAAATTTTTGTGACAAAATTAATGGCGATATAAAATGGATGTTGAGATTGTCAGTCAGCTCTTCTTGCGGCGCTGTCAAAAATTTTGATTGATTAAAAATTGAAGCATTGTTGATGAGAAGCGACAAATTTGGAAATTTTTTTATAACCTGCGCAATCATATTTTGCGCATCTTGCGGGCTTTTCAAATCGCAGTGAAAAATTTCGCAATCAACTTTAAATTCGGCTTTAATTTTGTCCGCCAATTGCTGCGCTTCTTTTTTAGAATGATTGTAAGTGACAGCAACATCAAAACCTTTTGCAGCCAACATCAGAACCATCTCGCGCCCTATCCTCTTTGCACCTCCTGTGACCAAAGCGGCTTTATTTTTCTTCATGATGATATTCTTCAATTTTTTTATAAAGTTCACGCAAAACATCCTTCAAACCCTTGTTGGCAGCGGCTGAAATTGTAAATATTTTTTGCTTTCTTGAATAATTTTTTTGAATAAATTTTTGTAATTTTTGCTTTTTTTCTTTCAGCTCTTCATCGGTCAAAAGGTCGGTTTTGTTGAGCGCAACCACCTCTTCTTTTTCAAGAAGCTCTTCGTCATAACCCGCCAATTCTTCGCGAATGATGCGATAGCTTTCTGTGATATCTTCAGCCGATGCGTCAATCAAATGCAGCAACACACCGCATCTTTCAACGTGGCGCAAGAAGCGATCTCCAAGGCCTTTGCCGTCATGTGCGCCAGCAATCAAACCCGGAATATCGGCCAAAACAAATTCGTGATCGTCAATATAAACAACGCCCAGCTGTGGCTTCAGAGTGGTGAAAGGATAATCAGCAATTTTTGGTTTTGCACGCGTTGTTGCCGCAAGAAACGTTGATTTTCCTGCGTTTGGCAAGCCAAGCAAACCAGAATCTGAAAGCAATTTTAACTGCAAACGCACCCAAAGTTGAGTGCCTTCCTCGCCTTGCTGCGCATAGGTTGGAGCTTGATTGACCGAGCTTTTGAAATTTGAGTTTCCAAGACCACCGCGACCACCTTTGGCAAGCACCACGCGCTCGCCATCAGTCATCATATCGGCCAACAATTCTCCCGTTTTGTCGTTAAAAATTTGCGTGCCGTGCGGAACTTTCAAAACCAAATCTTCACCCGAAATGCCGCTTCTGTTGCTGCCTTGACCACGTGCGCCACTTTTTGCATGAAAATGTTGTTGAAAACGAAAATCAATCAAAGTGTTAAGATTTTTGACGCATTCAAAAACTATACTGCCGCCGCGTCCACCATCGCCGCCATCTGGGCCACCTTCAGCAATAAATTTTTCACGACGAAAACTCGACGCGCCATTGCCGCCATTGCCCGATTGAATACTTATCTTCGCTTCATCAATAAATTGCATTTTAGATAATTAAATTGTTTCCAGTTAAAATAAACTTTTCATTTTCAACAACCTTGCCTCCAGCCTCGCGTGCCAAGAGCAAGAAAGGTTTTAGATATTCATAATTCCAGTTTTTGAAGAAGGCCAAATCAAAACGTGCCGATGCCAAATAAGCAGCCTCGAGAGTGCGGCAGCCATAGTTGCGCAGGCCATAGCCTTTTAGCTTCAAATCGTCGCGCACTTCTTTTGTGAAATATGAATAATCGTCCAAGCCCACCAACGGCGTGTCGTTAAGACCTCTTTTTGAAACACGAATGCGGCGATTATTTAAAAATGCACCAAAACCTTTTTCACAATAAAAAAGCTCTGAGCCTATGATTTTGTTGACTGCAACCGAAATTGATTCTTTTACGCCATCTTTGTTGGTGTGCTCAATTGCAACCGCAATTGTAAAATCTGGAATGCCGCGAACCAAGTTGCTGAGGCCATCGATCGGATAAATCACAAATGAATATTCGGCGTCTTCTTTGTGAATAATTTTTTGCCCGTCAGCAAAAATCAAATTGTGATCGGGGCGAAATTTTGTGAGATCGTCAATCAAAATTTCTTTCACTTTTGCATAGCAAGCATTGGCAAATTTGATTGCCGAATTTGGATTGGTTTGCAAATTTTCTAACTCTGCAAAGTCGCGCGGCAAGCGGGCTGCTGCTTTTTCAATTGCTTTGATTACGATGTTTAAATTTGCACTATGTCTCATTTTTTTATAATATTTTTTAGGTAATTATCTCTTTATAGCGAGCGATGTAGCTCTTGAATGCTCCAACCGTGGCTCAGTCGCATTCAAGAGCTACATCGCTCGCTATAAAGAGATAATTACATATTTTTAAAGTTTATTCGCTCTTCAATAACAATTCTTTCAACCTTGCGATGTCAGCGTCTTTTTGCTGCTCGTTTGGCTTTTCAGGGTTTGTTGGATCTGGCATTTCGGTATAATATGGTGGCACAATCAACGGATCGTCTGGCTTTTTGCTTGAACAGCTTGTAAGCAAAAACAGGGCCGTCAGAACAATTAGCGCTAAAATTAGAAATATTATTCTCATTTTTTTTGTAAAAATAAATCTTCAATTAATAACATCATCACGCCAATAAACACGAATGAATCGGCCAAATTGAAGGCTGGCCAGTGATATCCGGCAATGTGAAAATCAAGAAAATCGGCAACTGCCGCGTTTTGAATACGGTCAAACAAATTGCCAAAAGCGCCGCCAATTATGAATGAAAGTGCCCAAGTTAAATATATTTTTTGATTGCGATAAAGCCACGCAAGCATTATAATCAATATTGCAGAGACAATCAATGAAAAAATTATTTGGCCATAAACCAAGTCGTTGAACATGCCAAAGCTGACGCCGTGGTTCCAAACGCTGACCAAGCTAAAAAAGCTGAAAACTTCAATTTGGTTGCTTGATTCTTGATTTTCTAGGGCTGCGAAGACCAATCTTTTTGATAATAAATCAAAAAAACAGACAATAAACGCGACAAAAATGCCCAGCAAAAACAATTTTTTGCTTTTTAAATGTGCGATGAGGCCTTTGTTTGCAAGCTTTGCCATGATTATAATTTGTTTCAACCAAAAATTTATTGTTGTAAAAAGCAGAATTTTTAATACCGTATAAACCCATTTTATCTAACAAAAGCAAGAATGTCAAAGGAACTTACAACCACAAAAGATCAATTGCTCAAGAATCGGCTGCGCTTAGTTTTTATGGGCACGCCACAATTTGCCTGCAAAACTTTAGAAAAATTGCTGCAAGAAAGTGAGTTTGAAGTGGTGGCTGTATATACGCGCGAGCCTCAAATTGCTGGGCGTGGACACAAATTGACCAATAGTGCAATTCACGATTTGGCGCTGCAAAATGGCCTGCCAGTTTTTACGCCAAAAACTCTGCGTAACCCTCAAATTCAACAGCAATTTAAAGAGCTGCGCGCCGATGCGGCTGTAGTGCTGGCTTATGGTTTGATTTTGCCACAAGAAATTTTGGACGCCACCAAATTTGGCTGCATCAACATCCATCCGTCGCTGTTGCCACGCTGGCGCGGGCCTTCTCCAATTCAATATACATTGTTTGCGGGAGATGCAGAAATTGGCGTCACTATAATCAAGATGGACGCAGGAATTGACAGCGGCGACATGATTTTGCAACAAAAATTTGCGCTGCAAGAAAAAGACAACTATGCCACCCTTGCCCCTACGCTTTCAGAGCTTGGCGCTGATATGATGGTTGAGGCGTTGAAAAAACTTCGCGATGGTGAGGCGGTTTTAACCAAGCAAGACGCTGCTTTGGCCACCTTCAGCAAAAAATTAGAAAAAAGCGAAAGTGAGATAAATTGGAATTTGCCTGCAAGAGAAATTCTCAATAAAATTCGCGCGTTGAGTGGCTCTTTAACCGCCTATTTCAAGCTTCCAAATGGTGAGATGATAAAAATTTATGATGCAGAAATTATCGATAAAAAAAGCGATAAAAAATGCGGCGAAATTGTTGATAAAAATTTTCTTATTCAATGCGCTGATAATTGTATCAGGCCAAAAACCTTACAGCGTCAAGGCAAAAGAGTGATGTCAATTGATGAATTTTTGCCTGGGTTTTTTCAAAATTAATATCGCAAAATATGTGTGGAATTGCTGGCATGATTGGAAAAAATGCCGATAAAAATGAAGTTGTTGAAATGCTGCGCGCTATTAAGCATCGCGGTGAAGAGGCTTATTTTGCAGAAGTTGGTGCGGGTGAAAATTTTGCAATTGGGTGCAATCGATTGGCGATAGCGGATGAAGCAAATGGCGCTCAGCCCAAGAAATCAAAGGATGGAAAGTGGTTGGCAGTGATGAATGGCGAGATTTATAATTGTGATTTTTTGGCGCAAAAACTTGGCTATTTTGAAAATAAAAATGACACCCAGATGATGTTGCGAGCCTTTGAAGCGCACGGCTCTGGCTTTGTTTCACATTTGGAAGGGATGTTTGCTTTTTGTATTGTTGATGCGCTGGGTGGTAGAAAATATTTGTTGGCGCGTGATCGATTTGGCGTGAAGCCTTTGTATTATTGCGTGGAAGATGATACTTTATATTTTGCGTCGGAGTTGAAAGCGCTGACAAAAATTTCGCGCGGCGATGCAGAGCTGGAAATATGCGAGCTGAAACCGGCGCAAATGCTGGATTGCGGGGTTTTGGTGGATTATTATCAGCAACCAAAATGTTGGCAAGATGAAGCGCGATCAGGGTTGCAGCCAAAGCCTCAATCGCAAGATCAGCAAGGTCTGCAAGAGCAGCAATTAGAAAAAAAATTACAAAATTTGAGCGAAAACAATTTACAAAATTTGCGCAACAAACTTGAAGAAGCTGTTGCAAAATGCATTCCAAGCGACACAAAAAAACTGGCAGTTTTGTTAAGTGGTGGAATTGACAGCTCAACAATTGCAATGCTGGCGAAGCGCTTGCACAAAGGCCCAATCGTCGCTTATACCCTCGCAAACAATCAAGAAAATTCTGACGATTTAAAATTTTCTGCACAGCTTTGTCACGAATTAAAAATTGAACATAAAATTATTTCGCCCTCACCTTATGAAATGACTGAGTTCTATAAAAAATTTGGCGTTTTTGTGACAGAGAGCTTCGAGCCAGCATTGGCGCGCAACGCCACCAGCTATTATTTTTTGTGCAAAGCAGTTGCGGCGGATGGTTTTAAATTTTGCCTTTCTGGCGAAGGTGCGGATGAAATTTTTGGTGGCTATAATTATATGCGCTTGCACGAAGGGATGGCGCGCGATCAAGCGATCAGTGATGCGCTAAAAAATATCCACCGCACTTATTTGCAAATGGCCGATCGCGCTTCGATGTTTGCAACTCTTGAAGTGCGCGTGCCTTATATGGAGCATTATGTGGTTGAAGCCGCTCTGGATCTGCCTTCGCAAGGTCGCATCAATGGCGATGTTGCAAAATTTGCACTGCGTCAACTTTATGAAAATGATCTGCCGCAAAATATTCGCCTGCGCCCCAAAATTGGCATGAACGCAGGCGGCGGCTATGGCGGCAATGATCCAAGTGAGAGCATTTATCACCAAGCAATCAAAGAATTTTATCAAAAAAATGGCGCGCAATTGCAACAAGATTTGGATTTAGCGAAGTCTTTTAAAACCGCGCCCAGCATAGATCTTGACGATGTTGAGCAGGTTTTTAATTTGGCAAGATTTTGCGAATTTGGGTTTGATAGATTTGCGGCGGCAAAAGAACGATTGCAGTTGAATACTTCGTTTTTGATTGGTTGA
>CAYPUN010000051.1:0-9759 GCA_964413985.1 uncultured Rickettsia sp.
AAGGAAAAGGAAAAGGAAAAGGAAAAGGAAAAGGAAAAGGAAAAGGAAAAGGAAAAGGATGTATTGCCTCCTCAACCTACCCAACCTACCCAATTGGAATCGAAACCTGATGAGGCTGACAATGCTGCACATCTAGATATTTTGAAAAAGGCTGTTGAGAGCGTGGCTAGAGGTAAAAGAGTGGCTAAAAAAGATATAATACAAAAAGCTTTTGCTGATTATGCAAATGGCGATGCGGATGAGATTATTATAGATTTTTCATCGTTTGATAAGTCGGATAGAGGTCTTTTTAAAGCAGATTTTGTGATTGAGGAAATTTTTGAGAATGCAAACAATGCCAATAGGATTAGATTAGAAAAAGATAGCCAGACTTATGGAGGGCTGAAGAAGATGGCGGATGAATTTAGGGTTGCGAAGGCTGGTGAGGATAGGAGGGGGGCGATCAAAGAGTCTTCTATAGAAGAGGTGGCGGTTAGGGCTCGGATGATTGATTTGGAAAGAAGGTCGGGCATTGTTCGTGCAAATAACATGGGTTTTTTTGAGGAGAAGGTTTATGGTTTGTGTTTCAAGGTTGGCGATAAGGAGGTTGAGAGGGTTGGTCGTTTTGTTGCTGGTCAGAAGATTAAGTTTGTTAATTGCAGGGTTGAGCCTGAATTGCTTGGCAATTGCGCGGAATTTAAAGTTGAGATGAGAGATGTTGCGCCTTCTGCGGCAGCTCTGAGTGCTAGAGGCTCTAAAGTTGATTTTGTTCGTTCTACTGGAGGTGTAAGTAGGGGTGGAGATGGAGGTGGCACGGATTCAGATTCTTGAAATTTGTAGAAAAGTGTTTTTGTATTTGGAATAAATTAACGATTGATGGAGAATTTTATGAGTAAAGGAACGGGAACGCAACAAGGTGGACAGCCGGTTTTAGAGCAGACTACTACTCCAATTGATGGTGGCGCTGCTGGTGGTTATAGTGCTGCTTTTTCTAGTGCGCCGCGGTTAAGAGCTAGGACTTTGCCGCATCAACCGCAGCTACAAGGTTCATCTGTTCCTAGTCATCCACCTGTTCCTCGATCTCCGCAAGCAGTGCGACGTCCTGCGCCTGGAGCCCATAGTGGTAACGTTGGCGGTTTGGATCCGATTTACACTTCGACTCCAATACGAAATCATGGTGATGAGCCTAGTATGTTTGATCTTGCTCAGGGATCTCAAAATTTACGATCTAGTTTTTTTTCTCCAGGTCAAAGTTCGCAACCAGCCACTGCTGCTGCGGCTTCGTCAACTGTACCAGCTGTGCCTTCGAATTTGCGTCGCGGAGGTTCTTTGATAGCGCCAAGAGAGCGAGATGGGCAGCAGAAAGATGGCGGTCGTCCAGTGCGGAGATCGTTGCGGGCGTCGCCTGATAAAAAAGATGTAATTGCTGCGGCTAGAGCAGCGGCTGCGCGCGATAGAAAAAATGGGTCGGATGAGATTGGGGCGGTTTCGCAAGAAGGTGAGATTGGGAAAATTAATCAAATTGTTGCGACGCACTCGCAAAAGAAGGGATTTGAAAAATGGATTCTTGGTCAAGAAGATGGCAAGATTTTTTCTCAAGATGCTGAGATGATTATTGCGGCTTTGGCGGAGGTTGAGCGATCTAGCGGAAGTAGAGCTGGTTTGTCGAAAGATGCTATGGGTGCCGTTGAGTTGATTAGGTCGAGGCAGGAGATTGCTCGCAATGATAAGCGCGAATTGGCGCAGGGGGTATCATTGCGCAAAATGGCTGAAGAAAATAAAGGGTTGCGAGAGCGAGTGGCAGAGTTGGAGCAAGGTTTGTCGATACTGATGGAACAAAGCAGTAGTTTTAATCAAAGTGCTATAGCAGCAGAGGCGAGTGTGAAAGATGGGGGTGTTCATGATGATGAAGATGATAATAGAAAGCAAGCGTTTCATGATTCAAGGCGTTTGGCAGATTATGTGGCAAATATTAGTAGAGCTGTTAATGAAACTGAGGATGGAGATTTAAATCTTCTTGCGCAACTTGAGTCGGAAAACAAAGCTCTGAGAGGTAAGGTGGGGGGGCTTGAAAAAAAACTTAAACAAGCGCTAAACGATGTGGAAGCCTTAGTTGTATCTCAACAAGAAAGAGAGAAAGAAATACCTTTGGAGATTGAGCGTGGGAGGCAAGAGCATATCGCAACTATTTCTGCGGAAGTTGAAAAGGTGATCGAGGCAAAAAATAATGCCGAAGCTTTTGTTGCAGAGTTTTCGCAACGAAATGAAGCTCTTTCTGCGCAAGTAAATGCTGCTCAAGAGGCTTTAAAAGAGATGGGTGAGCAATATTTGGTGCAAATTGGTCAACTTGGGCAGCGCAATGTGGAGCTGGAATCGAATTTGCAAGGCGCGCTTGTTAATATTAGGTGGTATGAGGGTGAATTGCAAAGTAAGCAAGCGGAGATTGAAGCGATTACTGAATCTGGTGGCAATTTAAAGACCAAAATTCAGGAGTTGGAAGATGATATTTTACGGCTTGAGAGCGAAAAATTTGAGTTGAGTCAGCAATTGGCTGGTGGACAGAATAAAGCGCTTTTCGACAAAAATATTACAGAGCTAAATAACGAGCTTAACAAATTGCGCACTTTGCAAAATAATTATGATGCGGCTTTAGGGTCTTTAAATGAAGGTGTTGCAATTTTTGAAGGAATAGCTTTTGGTGGCAATAAAGAATTGCTGGATGAAGTTGAAAAGTTTAAGGATGGCGATGATTTGATAACTAGTTTAAACAAATTTAGAAAACGCATTTTTAAGTTAAAAGACGTTTTTTTGTCAAAGCTTGAAGAGTCTAGGGCGAAGGATTTCGAGATGGCGCGGCTTCAAGAAGGCATTGACAATTTGTCGAGGGATATTGGGTTCAAGGATGAAAAAATAAAGGAAATTTCTGCGCAACTTGAAAGCGCTTTGAAACAAAATGTTAAGCTAGAGGAGCAACTTGCTGAGGATGTGAAAGTTCTTGGCGGTTTGCGTGGCGAGCTTGATGCGGCGAGACGTGAAATGCAGCGCTTGCAAGCTGTTGATGCTAATCTGCAGAAAGTTGTTCAAGAATTGGGGGGCGCACAATCTCGTATTCGTGAAATTGAGGAAGAGCTTGTATCAATTCGGGATAAGAATTCGCAATTGCTTGATGAGATAGCGGCCAGAGATCAATTGCTGAAAGATGCGGAAATTAGAGAGGCTGGATATCGTGATATAAATTTAGCACAGCAAGCAGAGATTGCAAGATTGCGTCAGACAAGTCAGGAAATGCGAGCTATGGGGGAAGGGATTGAGCAAGAGTTGAATTTTCTAAGAGGTGCTGAGCAAAAAAGATTGGAGCTTGAGAAGGAGAAGGCTGCTTTTGCAGCTCGTGAAGCGCAAAGAGATTTGGAGCTTGCAAGCCTGAGAGAGCAATTGAGAAGGCAAGCGCAATTAGCTGAGGCTGCTTCGCAGGGAAGTGACGAGGCTATGAATGCTGCAAGGCGGCAGATTGAAGAGTTGAGAGCCGCAAATCTGCACCTTGCAACGCAACATCAGTTGTCTGAGGGCAAAAATGCTGAACTAGGGCGACGTAATCTTGAATTGGAGGGGGTAGCAAGGCAAAATGAGGCTCAATTTTTGATTTTAAAGGAGCAAATTGGCAATTTGACTCAATACGCCTCTGGACAAGCTAGGGAGATCGCTGCACTTGAAGCTGCCAATCAAAGGATGAGCGAGGAGGCTTTGAGATTTAGACAGGCTCTTTTTGGGGTTTATCAGGCCGAAATGAGTCGAGGTGATATTGGTGCTAGAGATGGTGGTGGTCAAGACTTGCAAGAGTTTCTTGATTTGACAAAACAAGTTGAGGAGAAGGGAAGGGAATTTGCGCGGCAATTACAGCAAGCTATGACTGAAGAGGTCGCAATAATTGATGATAAATTAAAGGCTGAAGCGCAGCGGCGCGAATTGGAAAGAAGGGGTGAGTTTGAGAGGGCGGTTGCTTCGGCCAAAGCTGAGGCTCTAAATTCGGCTGCGTCTGTTGCAAGGCCCGTTGAAGTGAAAAGAAGTGAAAAGAAGGGAAGCTTTATATCTCGCCTTGCGAGCTCTTTTAGAAGCCCTCCGAAGGACGATTCTGTTTTGCCAGAGCCAGTGTCGCGTGTCGCTACTGCCACTACTGCCGACGCTGCCACTACCGCCACTGCCACTGCCGCTGCTTTACAATTGGCTCGTGCGTTAAAGAAGGGGGATGGTGGGGTTTCTGCTGTCGCTGCCACTGTTGGTGATGCGGCCACTCCTCAGCCTCAACCTCAGGTTGAGAATAAAGTTAAGATTTTGCGGGAACGATTTGAGTCAGAAATGGCGCAGATGGTTGGCGAATTGACGACAAAGGCGGCACAGTTGAAGCTTAACGGGCAAAAGGTGCCAGAGGTTGATTTTGATCCAGATGACGGCACCATCAGCAATGATAAAATGATTTATGATTTATCGCAAAGATTGCACGGATTGCATAATAAAAAAGACGATCTGGAAACTGCATTGCAGATATTGACGAGTCGGCAAGCTAAGAGAGATGTGTCTTTTGCTGCTTATGATCCAGCGCAAGATGTATTGGCGGATGCGCAGCATTTAGCTTTTTTGTATAACACATTGCAAGTATTGGAAGATGAGGGGGTTTCGGATATTTTTTGTGTTAAGAGTGCGAATGTGAGTCGATTTTATTTTCGAGTTGAAGGTGGAAATTATCACAATATAGGTATTGAGTTTTTCCGCGAAGATGTTGGTGCGCAGCCAGAATATAGCGTGATTTATAAGGCTAGCGCTTATGATAGGGATTTTACAGTATTTGATCTTGGTACGAAATATAGAGCGGAATCTATTGGTGAAATAGAGGGGTTTGTTGTAAAAAAAATAAAAGAGCATCAAGAAAGAAAGGTGTTGGAGTCTGCTAGGGTTGCAGCTTTGCCTGTGATGACGATTGCTCCGGTTCGGCGGGACGTTGTTTTGCCAGAGTTGACCGAGGGTGAGGTTGAAAGAATTGTTCAGAGCGCCGTTGGTATTGTTTTTAGAAATGATCCTATTCAGGCGGCGGAAAAGAATTACGACAAAAAGAGAGGTCGCTTGTTGAAAGATGTGCGTGAAGCTGTGCTGGTTGCTAGGCAAGATGGGGTTGGTTTGTTTGATCATGTTGCTCGAGAACAAATTAAAATTCCAGCTCTTATTGGTAGCGATATATTTTCTTTGTTTGTTGTTAAGGACGGCAATAATCCAGCTTCGGGCAAGATAAGTCTGGAGACGCTTAAGGAGATCGGGGCAAAAAATCAGCAATCTGCAAAGGACGTTGCAAATTTGATTGGGTTGTTGGACAGGCGCGGCAACAAAGAGGGCGCAATTGTTGCAAATGTTGGGGCTCTTAAAAAGGAATTGGAGGCAATTCCAGAAATTAAGAATTTGACAGCAAGAATCAAGGATAATTCTTTGGCGCATAATGAAAAAATTGTGACTACGGGTGTTTTAAATGCGGTTGTCGCAACTGGACTGTGCTTGAGTGGTAAGCAAGGTATTTTGGAGCAACTGAAGAGTGAAGCTACTCCTGCGCTTGACGAGGGTAAATTTGCTAATAAAGATAGGGAAGAGAAGGCAAAATATCGCTATCTTAACAGGGATTTTCTTGATCCGAGCAATAGGAAGGCGGCTTTAGGCTATCGAGATTTTGCTGAGATTGTGGGCGTTGCTACGGCTGCGCTTGAGCAGTTGGATGAGCGTGGCCTTGAGATGCTTTTTGCTTCGGTTGGAGGCTTTTGCGGTGTTGATGCGGGGGCTGCTGGGGATGCAAGAAGGCCCGCTAGCGCTGTTTCTTCTGGCGCTGGAGGCGTTGGTCATAGGCATGTTCATGTGGTGGATGATGCTGCTAGGGCGGCTGCAAGTGGTGGTGGCTCGGCGCCAACTGGTCGTGGTTATGGGCATGTTTGATTTGGTTCTTGCAGAGAGGTGTTAACCCTCTCTGCATTTTTGAGTGTGCTATAAATGCTTCAAAATCTCACTTGCCGCAACCTCAATCTTTTCACCACTGCGACGATTTTTGATTTCAACATTGCGCGCTGCTGCTGATTTTGGCCCTACAACCACTTGCGTTGGCACGCCGATCAAATCTGCCACAGAAAATTTTTGGCCGATGCTGGTTTTGCTGTCGTCATACAAAACTTCAATATTTTGCGCGAGAAGGTTTTGATAAATTTCGTCGCAGAAGGCGTCGCACGTGGCATCGCCGCTTTTTAAATTGATGAGCATCACTTGAAATGGTGCAATGGCTTTTGGCCAGATGATGCCGTTTGCATCATGGTTGGCCTCAATGGTGGCGCCAACTAAGCGTGATACGCCAATTCCGTATGATCCCATGTTTGGATAAATTTTTTCGCCTGCAGGGCCTGTGACAGAGGCTTCCATCGCTTTTGAATATTTTTCGCCAAAGTTGAAAATGTGACCAACTTCGATGCCGCGCCTTGAGGCAAGCTGATCGGCGGCAATTGGACATTTTGCGGCGTCGTGCATTTCGTCGGCCATGGCATAAATTGACTGCATTTCTTTGAGGTTAAAATCGTCAGAATTGGAAATTGCATCGAATTTTTTGTCATAAAAAATTGCGCTTTCGCCGGTGTCGGCAAGAACGTGAAATTCGTGAGATAAATCGCCACCAATTGGCCCGGTGTCCGCACGCAGAGCAATTGGGTGCAAGCCCATTTTGCGAAAAATTTTGAAATAAGTTTCATACATCAGATCATAGCTTTTTCGTGCTGAAATTGCATCAAGATCAAATGAATAGGCGTCTTTCATCAAGAACTCGCGGCCGCGCATCACGCCAAAGCGAGGGCGAATTTCGTCGCGAAATTTCCAGTGAATTTGATAAAGATTTTTTGGCAAGTCTTTATAAGAGGTGACATTTTTACGAAAAATATCGGTGACAACTTCTTCGTGCGTTGGGCCATAGAGCATGTCGCGGTCGTGTCGGTCTTTGATGCGCAACATCTCTTTGCCATAATTGTCATAGCGACCAGATTCGATCCACAATTCTTTTGGTTGCAGTGTTGGCATCAATATTTCCAAGGCTCCAACTTTGTTCATTTCGTCTTTGATGATGTTTTCGATTTTGCGCAAAACCTTGAGGCCCAAGGGCAGCCAGCTATAAATGCCAGAAGCAGTTTGAC
This sequence comes from uncultured Rickettsia sp., assembly GCA_964413985.1. GTDB lineage: Bacteria > Pseudomonadota > Alphaproteobacteria > Rickettsiales > UBA1997 > CAMCFD01. The sequence continues at coordinate 7,179 of CAYPUN010000051.1, forward strand.
GCACCAAACCAGCGCGAATCATCAGCTGGTGCGATGCAATGGTGGCGTCAACTGGATTTTCTTTTAAAGTTGGGATAAAATAATTTGAAAGTTTCATGTTATTTTTGTGTTAATTTTTTGATAAATTTTAAGCCAGCGCGAATGCCGTGAATGTCGATGGTGTGGTCGAGATTGTCAACTGGGTGCGACTCAAACGGCACTTGATGTTGCTGCAATAATTTTTCGGCTTCGATAAAATTGGTGAAGGGCAAAACAGAATCTTCTTTGCCGTGAACCAAGCAAATCTCTGGCTTTGAGACGGTTATTTCGCCAAGATGTTCGGGCAAAATCAATTTGCCAGAATAAGAAATTATGCCGGCAAGTTTTTCTGGCATTATAAGGCCTTGATATAGACTCATCATGGCGCCTTGCGAAAATCCAACCAAGTATAAATTTTGTGGCTGCAATTTGAAGCGATCCAGCTGTGCCGTGATAAAATTGGACAAAATTTTGTTGGCGCTTTTGACATCTTGCGCGGTTTTGGCAAGGTTGATGTTTTGACCTGCAAGCGAGAACCATTGATAGGCATCAGGAAACCCGCCCTCCCAAGCTTCGATGGCATTTGGCGAAATGAAATGGGCGTTTGGCAAAACATGGTGAAATTCGTGCGCCAGACCAAGCAAATTCTCGCCATTTGAGCCATAGCCGTGAAGAAAAATCACTAAGTCGGTGGGGGTTTTGGTTGTTGTATATTCGAAGAATTTTAGTTGCGACATTTTAGAAATTGTTTGAAGCTTAGAATTTGTTGAGTTAGTTTAGGATTATAGTTTGTTGTTTTAAATAATCTAATTAAAATTTTTTATGGATAGCAAAGAAAAAAATGTGCAAAGAGATCGGAAAAAAGTTGCATTTGCCGCAGCTGCTGGTGGCAATGCGGGCGGGGTTTCTGATGTTGATGGGTTGATTGCGGAATTGGATGATATAATTGTTGAAATTAAAAAGAAGGGAGGGGGTGGTGCTGTGCCAGAAAATTTTGATTTAAATGAAGCGATTGATAATATTTTGCACTCCGCTAGCCCTGCTGGGGGTGGGGACAAAAAAACTGTTTCATCCCCCAAATCAAAACCGCCTTTGCCTGAAGATGACGAAATTCGTGTGATAGATAAAAGTGCTGCTCCAAAAATTGTTAATATTGATACTACTATTTGGAATAAAACTCATGTAACTGGCAATGGCATGAGTAAAATGAAGGACTTAAGTTTAAAAGATGTTGCAGAAAAAGTTTTTAAACACGGGAAAAATAGATCGTTTCTAGATGGCTCTTCTATTGCAGAGTTTGATTTTAATTATGAAAATGTGCATAAATATCTGGGAGGTAGTAGTACAAAAGATGGTGGTTTTTATATTTCTGGAGATGGGATTTATAAGGAGACAAAAATAGGAATATTTAAAAGTGCAAGAGGTGATTGTGTTGTTGTGATGCCACAAAAAGACGTCGATGGGCAAGAGCAATTAGTTGCTAATAAAAATGAGTTTTGTCAAAAAATTTTATTAAATATCTTGAATGGCTGTGTTGAAAAATTTGCCGATAAAGAAGCTGCGGGAGGCAAGCCTTCTGCAAGAGCTGCTTCTGCAAGTTCAGCTTCTTTAAAGCCTAGTAGATCTAGAGGAGTTGCTATGGGGAGGGGGGATGACGACGGTTCAAGCTCTTCTTCTGATTCTGATTGGTAATTTTGAAATGGCAAATTATTTTGGTAAAGTTAATTTTTTTAGAACAAGGCAGGGGTGTGTAGAGCTATGTTAACATTGCAAAATTTACAACTAACTCGCGGTGAGAAAAAAATTTTTGGGCCAATTGGGTTGTCGCTTTTTTTGGGCGCGGCGCTTGTGGTTGAAGGGTCAAACGGTGTTGGCAAAACTTCGCTGCTAAAAATTATTGCCGGAATTTCAAAGCCAAGTGGTGGCGAGATTTTGTGGAATAACGAAAATATCGAAAATTTTCGCAGCGATTTTAATGGTGATTTGCAATTTATTGGCCACAATAATTTTTTGAAACAAGAGTTGAGTGTGCTTGAAAATCTTGCTTTTTATGCTAAGCTGCATGATACGCAAATGTTGCTTGCGGCGGCGCTGCGTTTTTTTAAATTGGAAGAATTTGCGCATCAAAAAGTGAAAAATCTTTCTGCTGGTTGGCAAAAGAGAGTGCAGTTGGCGCGGCTTTTGGCGTGCCCTGCGACGATTTGGGTTTTGGACGAGCCGTCAAATAATTTGGACGCAGCTGGCAAAAAATTATTGCGTGGGTTGATTGAAACTCAGCTTGAAAATGGCAAGATGGTTTTGCTTTCGACGCATGATGGTGAGTTTTTGGATGTTGGGGCGCGGTTGAAATTGTAATAAGGAATAATTATCTCTTTATCACGAGTGGTATAGCCCTTAGCCGCTCCAACCGTGGCTCAGTCGCGTCTAAGGGCTATACCACTCGTGATAAAGAGATAATTATAAAAATAAATTAAAGATTGATTATTTTTTTATCGTAGGCGACATATATAACCCCATGGACGCGACTGTGCCACGGGTGGTGCGTCCAAGGGGGTATATATTT
>CAYPUN010000052.1:0-5304 GCA_964413985.1 uncultured Rickettsia sp.
AAGCTCGTTGGCGGTTTGCAGCAACAAAGTTGATTTTCCAATTCCGGGGTCGCCACCAATTAAGATCACCGAGCCTTGAACCATGCCACCTCCAAGCACGCGATCAAGTTCGTTGATTCCAGTTTGAACGCGCGGAAAATCGTGCGTTTCGCCGTCAATTGTCGAAAGTTTTAATTTAGGTTGATCGTTTTTTTTGGATTTCGAGTTGGTTTTGGAATCGGGCGCAAGTCGCGTAAAATGTGACGCGCCGCCTTCTTCAAATTCTTCAATTAAGCTGTTCCACTCGCCGCACTCTGAGCATTTTCCACTCCATTTAAAATGGATGGCGCCGCAGGATTGGCAGGAATAGGCAGTTTTTTTCTTGGACATTTTTTAAAATTTTTTGGTTTATAAGTGGCATCAAATAAATTCTAACAAAACAATTTTAAGTTTCAGCAAATAAGCGCAACAAATTGTGATAGCACGAGGTGAGAACCACGGCTTGATCGGTTTCGCCGTAGGTTTGGCGCATGCTTAAAATTGCCATGTCCATATCAAACAAAACGCGACGTTGATCGTTGCTGCGCACCATACTTTCAATCCAAAAAAAGCTGGCGATGCGCGCGCCCTTTGTGACAGGCTCAACGCGGTGCAAACTGGTTGAGGGATATAAAATTGCATCACCCGCCGCAAGCTTGACAGAGTTGGCTCCATAGGCATCTTCGATGATCAATTCGCCACCTTCATATTCGTCTGGTTGCGATAAAAACACGGTGCAAGAGATGTCGGTTCTGATCGCTTCGCCGTTCTTGGCGTAGGTGCGAATGGCGTTGTCAACGTGATTGCCAAAAGAATTTGTTTCGCCACTATAGCGGTTAAACAAAGGCGGGAAGACCTTTTTTGGCAAAGATGCTGTAAAAAATAATCCGTTGCGATGAATTTGTTTTAGAACTATCGAACGCAATTCATCCAGCTGTGGCGCGTCTTCAGGCAGTTGTTGATTGTTTTTAAATTGCGCCGCTTGCATTCCGGCAGTGTGTCTTCCATCCGCCCAATTGGCGTCTTCAAGCAGCTTGCGACATCTTGCAACCTGTTCTTGATCCAGCAAATCTTTAACTTGAATTAGCATATTTTTAAAATTTATAACTAAAGGTTAATTGGCCAGAGCGGCTGTTTGCGGGCACTGCGAAGCCGCCATTGATATAAATTGAATCGAAATATTCTCGATCAAGCAAGTTGAAAATATTTAATTTTACAGAATATTGTTTGTTGTCCCATTGCACCAAAGCATCAAAGCGCGCATAGCCCGGAACGTGCCTGATTGTAGGTGCCACGGTCACATCATTGCTGATGGAATAGCCAGTTCTTTCGCCAACAAAATCGACGCCGCCACCAATTTTCCAATTTTCGTTGAGGCGATAAGTGTTCCAAAAATTTCCTGAAACCGAAGGTGTGTTTTGTGGATTGAGCCCGACGCCATTTGGGTTGATGTGTTTGTCGATGCGCGATTTCATCAAAGCGATGCCGCCAAACATTTCCCATTTTTTGGTGATGCGACCAGATGCCTCTAGCTCTATGCCGTCAGTGTGTCTGCGCCCCGAAAGCAATTGCACGCTGGTGTTTGTTTGGTCAGTGTTGCGCTCGTTGGTTTTTTCGGTGCGAAATAACGCCGTGCGCAAAGATAAATCGCCGCCAAACAGCTCCCACTTTGCACCAATTTCTTTGTTGATGCTTTTTTCTGGCGGTGTGTTTTGCGATCTTGAAGGGTCGAGCGCTTCAATAGAATAAAGGTCTCCCGACGGGTTGAACGATGTTCCATAAGACGCATAATATGTCGTGAGATCGTCAGGCTGATACATCAATCCAGTGCGATAAGACCAAACTTTGTCGTGACGTTGATAACCAACACTAGTCCCCGAAGCCACGTTCTGCGTGGTGTAATCGGTTACACTATTATATTTTGCCTTGAAGTCATCATATCTTCCTCCAAGTAAAATTTTCCATTTTGGCACAAATTCAATCACGTCTTGCGCCGCAATTCCAATGTTGCGGTCAGTGAAATGAATTGGATTGATGCGCTGATAAGTGCCGCCATAAGCAGCAGGAAGTGATGGATATGGATCGGGCTGAAGTTGCGACGCTGCTGGGTTGGTGGCAGTGTTGCGATAAGACCAGCGCGATGATTTTTCGTCAAGATATTCAACGCTCATCAGCGCCTCATGCTTTGTTTGCGCCAGCGAAAACTTGCTGTTATAATTTAATTGATAAGTTGTGCTTTCTTCTTTGGCGCCGCGCGCTTGACGTCCGCGATTTACAGTGCCATTTGCAGCCAAGCTTGGAGCAACTGCACGCAAATCACGCTCAACCATATTTTTCTTCACAATCGCCGTAATTTTTTGCTTATTATCAATTTTGTGAATCAAGCGCGCAGTAAAAACATCGGATTTATCTTTCTGATAATCAACAGCGCCAAGGCCATAAAACGTGTCGTTTGGCACTGAGATTGGCTTGGCACCATTTCTGTTGGCAATTGGAATACCAAAATCTGGAATGTCGTCATATTGCAAATGCGAATATGAAAGCAAAAATTCATTATCAGTGCCGATGCCAAATTTTAGTGATGGCGCAATGCCAAGGCTGTCATGCTTGGCAACATCGCGACTGCTTTTGCTATCAGTTTTCATGATGTTGATGCGCGCCGCTGAAGAGTCGCCAATGTTAGAGCTGACATCCATCGTTTCGCGAAAATAAGAATAATTTCCAACCGTTGCACTCACATTTGATGAGCGATCAAGCTCTGGTTCCTTGCTAACTTGATTGACAACGCCACCAGTTGATCCGCGCCCAAACAGCATCGAAGACGATCCGCGCAAAACTTCAACGCGCTCAACATTAAAAGTGTCGCGATTATATTGCGCATTGTCGCGCACGCCGTCAAGATAGAGATCGCTTGATGCGCCAAAGCCACGAATGGTGATGTTGTCACCAATTCTGCCGCCTTCTGCCGCGTTGAATGTGAGTCCTGCAACGTTGCGCAGAGCCTCTTTCAGCGTAGTTGCGTTACGATCTTCAATCAAATTGCGATTGATAATTGTGAGTGATTGCGGAACATCCTTCGCGGCCTGCGACATCTTGCCAATCGTGGTGTTGCCGCCTTGATAACCACTATTTTTATTTTCCGATTTTTCTTTAACAACAACTTCCGAAAGTTTGATAATCTCATCTTCAGCGCCAAAAGCATTGGCCTGCAGCGACATCAAGAAGGCGAGGGCTGTCACCGCTGTTTTAGTGTTATATTTTGCAGCCAAGCCAAAGTTGCCAAAGTTGTTTTTTATATTTAACAAGTTATTCTTAATGTTGGTCATTTTTACTCCTGATAAAAGTGATTGATATTGCTCAGCTTGCCACGCCAATGGCAAGCTGAGTTTATAGCACTATCTATTTTACTTCACTAACAAATCCAAGCTTGACAATCCCCGCTTTTTGCGCTTCTGCCATAATCTCCGTAACCCTCTGATAGCGCGCATCGCGATCAATTTGCAAACGCAGTTCACTATCAGAATTTTTTGCTGCCAAATCTTTTAAAAGTTGCGGCAAATCTTTTTCATCAATTTCTTTGCCATTCAAAAAAAGTTGATTTTTTTCATTAAGCGAAACATTGATAACGCTAGGTTTTTCTTTGCTCGCCGCCGCACTTGTTTTTGGCAAATGAACATTCACCGTGTTGGTGATTAAAGGCGCAGTCACCATAAAAATTATCAACAAAACCAACATCACATCAACCAGCGGTGTAGTGTTGATTTCGCTCATTGGAGCGGCATTATTATTTTGATTAAAACCACCAAAAGCCATATTATTTTATTTTTTTGCCGGTTGTAAAATATGAGTGCAAATCATGCGCGAAGCCGTCCAGCTCCATCAATTCAAGGCGGTTGAAGCGAATGAAAGCGTTATAAGCAAGCACAGCAGGAATTGCCACAAACAGCCCAAGTGCAGTCATAATCAATGCTTCGCCAACTGGCCCCGACACGGTGTTTAAGCTAGCCGAACCCGCCGCAGAAATTCCAATCAATGCATTATAAATTCCATAAACAGTGCCAAAAAGCCCTACAAATGGCGACACCGCGCCAATTGATGCAAGAATTGTCATGCCCGATTCAAGGCGCGCCGTGCTGCGATTGATGCTTTGGCGCAAAGCTCGCGTGATAATTTCTTCGCGTTGCAAATTTTTTCCAATCTCGCTATTTTTATGTTGATCGAGATGCGCAGAAGCTAGAGCTGCTTGCCTTGCCAGCTCAACAAAATTGTGAGCTGCGCCAATTTTTTCACCCAAATGTTTGATCGCTTTTTCAATTGATGACTCTTGCCAAAATTTTTCCAGCGCCAAGATGATGCGGCCATGATGCCAGAAGCGCCAAGCCTTCAGCGCAATTTGTGTCCAGCTTAAAATTGACATAATCAGCAAAATTAAAATCACCGCGTGACTGATCGCATCACCTTGCGCCCAAAAATTGCTAAGCCCGAAACCCTGATCTATATTGACTGCGTCTGCCATAATTATTTTTCCAAAACAAATTTAATAGGAACTTGCACAAAAGATGGAACCAATTTTTCGTGATTTTTTGCCGCAATAAAGCGCCAGTTTTTTACTGTTTCAACTGCCGCATTGTCAAGTCTGTCAAAGCCCGAGCTGTTTTTGATCGCAACATTTTGCGCTTTGCCATCAACTCCAACCAAAACTTTTAACACCACGGTGCCTTGCTCTTCAAGGCGGCGCGACATTGGTGGATAAACAGGGCTTGGATTATTTAAGTTTGCCGCATCAAAAGAAGCAGGCGTTGTAGGTGCTATCACAGCGCTTTGCGCAATTGAATCGTGCGATTGTTGCGATTTATTTTTAGCCTCATCATTTTTTGGCAAAGCCTGCGCAGCCGCAGCAGTAGAGCTTTTAGCATCAGTCAAAGTTTTTTCTTCCGCCATAGATTTTGCTTGCGATTTTTCATGGCTTGCCGACGACGCTGCGCTTGAAACCACGTTTGACGAGCTTGCCGACACATCAAATGTTGTCACACTAAAAGAAAGAACGGGCAGGTTGTTGCTGTTTTGAAAGTTATATGTGATGCCAACAAGTGCCGCCAAATGCAGCATCGCCACCACCAAAAGTGCAATAAAATTTGGCGAAGAAGTTTTTTCGCGCAGCCAATCATTCAAATGAAAAGCGTGAGAAATTTCGGCAGCACCAACCGCAAGCTGTTTAGAAAAATTGTCTGAAACCATGTCATTAAAGCTTATGCGACTCATTTTTAATCGTCTGATTTAGTTGTT
>CAYPUN010000052.1:5404-9546 GCA_964413985.1 uncultured Rickettsia sp.
AGAGTAAAATATCAATTTTACACAAGGCAATTGGCGGTAAGGCCAAAAAATTTATTCAAGGTTTTTTTAGCTATTGTTTTGAGGCTGACTCTCAAAAAAAACTAGACGCAAAAGATCTTTTTTTCAAAGTTGTTGCGGGGCAGCAAGGCAGGATATCTCAAGATGCTAGTAGGGAGGATATAGAGCAAAAAAGTAAAGTTTTTACTGCAGACGATTTTATTCTAAACTCTTATTTTCTAATCGATCAAATTCTTCAAATTCCACAAGATAAGGAAGATGGTGATGTCGCAAAAAGTTTTCTTGATAACATTTGGAATGCGTGCAATTTTGTCTATAAAAACAACAGCGGGCAAGAAGTAAATTTTATTAAAAAATTTTGGCGAGACATTCTGAAAGAAGCTTTTAATGAAAATAATGAAGAAACCTCATCTTCAAAAGCAAGAGCTGAAAAAAGAATTAAGCAGGTGCAAAATATTCTATTGCTGTTTAAGGTTGCACCAGTTTTAGAGCCTCATCCATTGCTGTGGACCGAATCTAAGTATCTTGCAAAAATCTTACCTTATTATGATGTTGAGCCTTATGAAGAAAATCAGGGCCATGATATAAGGGTTGAATTGCTAAGAAGTTCTTTAAGAGATAAAAATTCTGAAATTTTAATCGGATTGCTTTTATTTTATAAAAATAAGCCCGCAAATAACAAAGAATATATTGATGAATTTGTCTCGCTGGCACAAGATCATCATGGCGGCGATAGAGAATCAGTTTTAAAAAATATTTTTACAATTGTTGCCGCTAGCAAAAGCGCTCCCTTCAGTGTTGTAAAAGATTTGTGGGATGCCATTGAAAGCCGCAAGCAGCAATGGTTTGACATCGTGTTCGAGGCCGAAGAATCTGATAAAATTACCTCTCAAAATGCTGTAAAAATATGCAATATTTTATCTATTTATGGCTTTACTAATGATGTAGAAGAGAGTCCAATATCTTGGGCAAATCCTCAAACCAGTCGATCTATATCGCATTTTACAGTTTTGGCGAGCGCGGCACAAGTTTCAGCAAAAAGATTTGTGGGAGTTAGTTATTGGAATAGTCTTACTGCCGAGCGTCAGCGTGAAATATGGTCTGAGGCAATTGAGAAAAAAAGATTTGATATAATCGGTTTCATTTTTGGAATTCCAAAGGAGGATCGTTCTAGCTTAAATGATGAAGATGGTAAAATTCTAAAGATGCGAGCAGCTATTGAAATTCTTAACAAAAAAGGCAAATTAAGCCATTTTAAAGATTATCTATTGAGAGATTTCGATCAAGTGATGCGTCAAAAAATGTGGTTTGATGCAATTGCAAGTGGAAATGCAATATTGGCAATTGCTATCAACTTTTGCTGTGCAGGCGCATTAATAATACAGCAAGGCGAGAACGTTATTCTAAATCCAGTTGAATGGAGGGCTGAAGATGGAAAGTCGTCTATACTAAAGGCTTTTGAGGCGCAAACGATAAGAGCTTCTTTAGTAGAAAATTTAATAAAAAGTGGCGCCAGAGTTGATTCTTGGAGTGATGTAGCAAAAATGGAGAGAGGGCTTGAAGATTTTCAGTTGAGGGTTATGAGGAAGGGCGTTGATGAATTTCAAAAGAAAACAAGGGCGTTTTTGGAATTAAAACAATCTATTTCAACCTTAAAAAATAGCTACGCGCAAAAAGTTTTCGAATCTGTCGATTTTATTGTTGAAAATTCTTTGGCATCTCCATCTTCCTACGAGATTGAAAATGAAGCTGTCCAAAGTGCTTTGCTCAACAAAATTTCTAATTTGCCAGATGTTGAGCAGTCTTCTTGTCAAAAAGAATTTTTAGCTCTTTATAATAAAGTTATAAAAAATTGCACTAGACATGGCGAATTTAAAATCGGAACCATTGCAGAATTGTGGAGTGGTTTTCGCAAGTCCGGAGATGGCGGATCTTTCAGCGAAAACCATTGTTTAAGCGACAAAGAAAAGACAATTCTCGCTTATGTTTTTTGTCAAGATGCGGCTTTAACCAGCAGCCAGCAAGCCTTGGCACAAAATCCAGAATTGGCGTTAAGAAATATAGTCGATGCTTTTAGAGGAGATAATTTCGATCAACTTAAAGATTTTTGCGCAAAAATGGGAGAAAAAACGCTGCCTCAATCACCCCCAAGTGACGCCGCCAAAACAGCTTCTGCGGCCAATTTGCAACAGCAGCAAAGTCAACAAGGGCAAGGCTCTGCATCGCAATAAGAGAGGCGAGCCAATCAATTCACAACCCTCTCAGTCCCTTGCTGCGAAGCCTCAGCGGTCTTCATCGCTTGCAATGTCGTCACCAGCTCATGCGGCAACTCTGCCTCCTTCACCCTTTGCGCCGCATATCGACAACGAATCCCATCATTTCCATTAACCGACATATTAACCGGCGAAAAAGCGCAACAAATCCCATGCTCATTTAATTTCTCCCTAACGTTTCGAAGTGCTTCCACAGCATCTTGATAAGGATCCTTCGACGCGCCAGACCCAAACACAATATTATGATCATCAACTGCAATAAAATTAGTCGCCAAAAATTTCCACTCATCTTTATTTATCTCAATTATATTTTTCTCACCATATATTTTTTTCAACCTCTCATAAGATTCATCTGTCATTCCGTCCTTATAAACCAAGGCCACATCACCAACAACATTCACAAAAGTATCCAAATGATAAAGCTCCCTATTTTTATATTTCTGCAAATTGCGCTCAAAAATTTCTATATCAACGCCATTTTCTTTCCCCCAATTTTTTATCAAAGCGCAATATTCACCATAATCCAAAATCTCGCGCACCTCGCCATCCACAACAAAAGGCGCCCCAACAAATTTATTGTTCACAAAAAAAACATCACTAACACAAATCAAAAGTTTATTTTTCTTATAATCAAAAATCGCATTTCCACCCTCAAGAAAAAATGGCAAACTCTTAATCTCAAAGCCAGATTTTTTAAAATCCGCCGGCGCACTTTTAAAATCCTCAACATATTGAGCGGTTTTTCTGCCAAAATTTTTAGCCGCATGAACAGTTTGCAAATAATCAATAATTTTTGCATCAGCACAATAAACATCCTCACCTATTGCAACCGAAGGATCGCGAAAATAAAGAGTTGAAGTTGGTGCTGCCAAAAAATCAGGTTTCAGCCTTTGAAAAATCTGATGAGAGTCAAAGCCAAGAGTTTCAATTGAGCGTTCAAGCGCCCAATTTTTCATCAACTCACCAGCAAAGCCCAAAATATACAATGCCGTATAATGCTCCGGCTCGCTATCAGGCACCGAGTCAAGTCTAGCAAAGCTGTGGCGCTGCTCATAAGTTATAAAAATATTATTTCGCGCGCCTTTGCTAGATTTTTTTCTCTCCCCAAAAACAAGCGGATCATCTATTTTAGCGCCATATCTTTGGTGAACAAAATTATTCATTATCCTTAAAACCAAGTCTAAATCAGTGTCAAAGCTATTTGCAATTTTTTCTGGAACAGATTTTTTATAATTCTGTCTTGCCTCATCACGATTCATCGCCTTAATTTCCCCTAAGTCATAATCAAACGAGCACAAAGAGAGTAGGGTGTTGATTTTCTGCGCAGCAGGCAACATTTTTGATTTTCGCAAAAGATCTGCCCTATAAAGACCCGAAAAAGAATTCAAGTGATCGCTTAACTGCTTAGGATCAAGCGTTGGAGTCGCTTTTTGCGCCACGCCAGCTGAAATCTGACGCTGCAATCCCAAAGCGGCACTTGAAGAGTGAATCAAGCCTCGCAACAAATATATCGCAGAAAGTGCGGCGCGCAAACTAGGTAATGGCATAATATTCTTGATATTGAAGTAAAAAAATACTAATCATCTATATATGTATTATCAAAAAATTATTTAGCAAATGACAAAAAATATTTTCCATGCACGCTTGTGTGAAATAAGAAAAATTCTTGCAAAACAAAAAATAGATCATTTTATTTTACCAAATTCCGATGAATTTTTTCTAGAATATCTGCCAGAAAGCGAGAAAAGAATCGAGTATCTAAGCGGCTTCAACGGCTCCAGCGCCACTATCATAATCAGCCAAAAAAAATCCACCTTCTTCACCGATGGCCGCTATACATTGCAAGCAAAA
>CAYPUN010000053.1:0-9493 GCA_964413985.1 uncultured Rickettsia sp.
GCTTGGAGCGGCTAAGAGCTATATCGCTTCGCGATAAATGGATAATTCAACCTTAAAAATTCTGCCGCGCCACCAACCAGCCACTATGCGCCGCATAATCATTTCTGCGCTCAAATCCATAATTCACACTCACACTTGCACCCTTGGCGCTGTAAAACGAAAGCCCTGTTGCAACTTTCAAACTTCCTTGTGCAATATTTGCCGCATTGCTGTCAAAAGTTGCTGCTTGACCAACAAAATTTCCAGTTGTTTTTTGCTTATCACCAACAAAATCATAACCATAAGAAGTTGAAAATTGCGGCTGCAATTTCATTTTATTTTTCAAATCATAAATCTTGCTAACCTCAAGCCCAGCGCGGCCTTCAAGAAAGTTTGCCGCATTGTTTTTGATGTGCAAATTCAGCGTGCCGGCACCTCTTTCGCTATAATTTGCAATTTGATTTCTTGCCGCAGTGATTGCAAAAGTTGGCGTCAAAGAAACATCATTAGCAAAGTGAATATATTTTCCAACTTCTAAGCGCGCAAAATAACTCTGCCCCATATAGTTGGCTCTAGCGGTGGTGTTAGCAACCGCAATTTGACGAGTCGAAGAATAATCATTAATTGAAAACCCAACAATACTGTTCACAAAATAATTTTTCGCATTATATCCCGCATAAACATTGGCCTGATAGCTGTCAATTTGCAAATTTTTGCTCGCACCTTTTGCCACCACATTTGACTGCGTATATGCCGCACTCACACCAAGCACAAAATCTGTGCAAAGCTTGCAATCAAAACCAATTGCAACCCCGCCCGACTTAGCGTTATAGCCATCCAAGCCACTCACATTGCCTTGCTTCAAGGCCGAACCAAAAGTTTGCAACCAAGCCGATTTATTAGAAAATTTATCGCCACCAAAAGACACACTGGCAGGCGTCAAAGCATGAATGTCGCCAGTTTGATTTTGCCAATTTGCAATTCCACTAAAAGAATTTTTGCCAGCACCAAAACCATTAAAAGACGAGCCATAATTTGACGCTTCTAAATTTTGATTATATATCGAATTCAGCCTTGCCGAAATGATGTTGGCCGAATTTGCAATGTTGTTAAATGCCAAACGATTGCTGGCATTATCAACCTCTGGAAGCGCCGATTTCAAGGCTTCAGACTTTTGATCAATGCTATAAGAATTGCTCGTCAAATAATTTTTTAACGTTGCCAATTCTCCCGTTGGAGAAGAAATTCCTTGCACATTATCATAAATTCGCTGCTCGTTTTCATTAGCAAAAATCAAGCGCGACGATGCGGCAGTAAGCACCAACCTGTTGCCAATTGTTGCAAGCGAAAACAAATTTCCACCATAAGAATTTGCGCCAGTGCTGTTGATATTAATTTTTGTATCGGCGATTGAGGCAATGCCAGAGCCATCTGTAGCATCAACCAAAGTGATTGAAGTTCCTGAATTTATCACACCAGAAAGCGTCAAATTGAGAGTTGTGTTTGACGAAATAATCGCCGCACCAGCAACCTGAAGCGATGTGGCCGCAGTGTTCGCAATTGTAAACGACAAGCTGCTGCCCGAATTCACATGAAAATTTGTTGCCGTCACCGAAGTTGTCTGTTGCGTGAAAATTGCCTCACCGTTAATTGTAAAAGTTGTTGCCACAACATCACCACCAAAAGTTACAGTTGAACCCGCCGCAGAAGTGAAGCTGCTTACAGCCGCGCCAGTTGCACCAATTGCACCAACCGCAACCGTTCCAGCAGCGGTCACCAAGCCAGAGCCATTTGAAGAGCCGCGCACCGAACCAATAATATGCGCGCCGTTATTTAAAGCCAACAAAGCCGAAGAACCAAGCGCAATTGTAGTGTTGGTGCGGTTCAAGCCCGTAGTAACATCTCCACCAGCAGAAATTGTTTGGTTGGTGGTGAGGCTTCCACCCACGCCAATATTGATGTTGGTGGCATTAATTTCGTAACCATTGGTGTCAACATTTTTTGCAATAGCAATATTCACCGTGGCCAAAGACCCACCATTGTTGCTTCCAATGTTTGATGCAAGAGTGTTGTGACCAACAAAAGTTACAGTTCCGGTGTTGTTGCTTGTGGCAGAAAACTGGCTGAAGCCTTTAACACCGCCACTCACCGCCGCAGTGCCAATTTTTAATTCTGATCCGCTATATAAAAAAGTTCCAGAAAGCGTGTTTAGCGAATCATTGTGAACACTCAAATCAAAGGTGCTCAAAGAATGCAAAGTTACAGAGCCAATAGTTTTTGTTGCGCCAATATTGCCATTACTCACAACGCTTTCGGCAACAGAGCTGCCAAGAAATCCAATGCTAACAGTTCCCTTTCCAGCATCTTTGCCATTGATCGCGCCCGTCACAGAAGAGCCGTTGCGCAAACGTATCATGCCGCCAGTGTCTAAATTTATATTTCCAGCTAAAGTTGATCCGCTGCTCAACATCAAGGACGAAGTATTGCCAATTGCCGTTGTGGCCACCGCGACAGTTTTGTTTGATGACACAGTCAAAGATTTTCCATCATTCACGGTTAAAATTGTCAGCCCTGTTATGTTTCCAATATTGCCATTAACCGTTGCCGTGCCATTAATAACAAGCTCTGCACCACCATTGATATTCCCATTTAGCGTAGAATCTGCAATGATTACACTTTGCAAAGAATTTGCCATCGAAATATTGCCATTGATGACTCCGCCGTTCATAGTAACATATGAACCAGCTGATGATCCGAGCGAAATATTGCCATTGATGGTGCCGCCGTTAAGCAACACAGTCAAGGCGCCGCTGGTTGTTGAAACATCGCCAGTTATAGATCCCGCAGCATTGAAAACAAATATATCACCCGTGGTCGAAGAAATTGTCCCAACAATTCTCTTGCCATTTGCAACCGTTCCACCATTAGATCCAAGAGAAATTGCCCCAGTTATCGCCACATCAGCAGCACCATTTGGATTGTTTGAAATATTTACACTGTTGCCCGAACCTTCAATTTTTATTGCAGTGCCATTTGTTCCAGCAGAAATAATGCCGCCATTTGCAACACTAAGCGAAGAGCCTCCATTGGCGTCTCCAAAGGTGATCGCAGTAGAAGCTGCATTGTCGCCGACACTGATAGTGCCAAGGTTCAAAATTGCTAAAGCGGTGTTTGATGTTGTTGAAGAAACAAGCGCTTTACCTTGCGTTGCAGTATTTGAAACCGTCGTCAATTCATCAATTTGAATTGAAGTTTCACCACCAGCACCAACAAGCGAAACCGTAGCCCCTCCAACAAAATCAGAAGTTATAATTCCAGCATCTAAATTGAGCGATGCCAACGAATTATCTTCACCAATTCTGATCGCTTCTGACGTGTTGCCAGAAGATTTGATACCAGTTGTGGCGCTGTTTGTGTTAACAGAAATATTCAAACCAGTCAAGCCACCAACCACAACATCCGTAAAAATTGCCGCATTTGGGCTGCCATCAACCTCAAGACTACCACCAGCAGAAATTGACACGGTGGAATTTGAATCAGTAAGCAATTGCGAATTTGTGACAGTGCCTTGAGCTGTTCCAATTGTGATGTCACCTGCTGCTGCAAAAGCTTGCTTTGAGGCAAAAGACAAAGAGGTTACAACCAAAGTTGCAAGCAATTTTTTCGCAAAATTTTTGCGTTGGCATCTTATCGGCATTTTTTAATTATCAATTTATTAATAAAACCTCAAACCGGCTTTTCAACCATCAGAAAAAATATGATCAACATCATCACGAGGGCTAGAGCCCCTAGTATAATCCACCACAAATTCATTGTCCAGTATAATTTGGGCAGCTTAGCTCTAGTGTCGAAGGCGGTTTTTGCCATGTCACGCATCTTGATTTGCAAAAAAACCACCGGAATCCAGCAGGCTACAGCCAGCAAATATAAGGCTCCAGCCCATGTCAACCATTTGTCAGAAAAATCATATCCAACCTCAAAAACCAGCCCTAAACCGCTGATTAATTGCACAAAAACTGCTGGCAAAGTGAACAAAAAATCGGCAATAACAACGTGCCGCGTGGCAAAATAAATGCCATAAACTTCTTTGCGCAAATTGGCCGCAAACATATAAAAGGCGCTGCCAATGCCAGTTCCAAACAATATTGTGGCGCTGATTATGTGAGTATATTTTAGTAAAAAATATGTCATAACAATTGATTAAAAGTAAGAAAATCTGTAAAATAAATTCAAGGAATTGTTACATTTAAAAATAACCACAAATATAACATCCTCAATAACAATCTTCATCAGCAAATGAAAAATAAACAAGAAATTTTTCAGCCAATTTTTGCGCAAAGCTGGCAAGACTTGCCAAACGTCCTGCGGCGGCATTATGGCAATCGTTCGTTTTGCAACGATATCACTGTTTTTTCTGGCGTGATGGATGTTTATTATAGCAAATTTTTCACGCTGTTTTTGCCGTTTTTTAAATTTTTCAAAACATTGATTCCTCATCAAGGCCATAACATTGCTGTGACCGTAAAATATCTAAGCGATCCAAATTCAGATTTTTTTTATATCAATCGCACTTTTCACTTTGCCAAAAAAGATTATGTTTTCAACTCAAAAATGCTGCATTTAAAAAACAGCGAAGTTGCAGAATTTATGCGCTTTGGCATTGGCTGGAAGATGGATTATCTTTATGAAAATTCTAAAATAATTTTGCGTCACAAAAATTATTTTATCAAAATTTTTAACTTTTTATTGCCACTAACTTTCTTAAATTTTGTTTTAGGAAAAAATTATTGCGAAGAAATTACTTTGTCAGACGATGAATTTTTTATGAAGCTGCAAATGCGCCACTCTTGGTTTGGCGTGCTTTTTGAATATAAAGGAAAATTTAAATTTATAAGTTATGAACAAAAATAAAGTTTTGATTTTGGGTGGTTATGGCAATTTTGGCAAACGCATTGCAACCGCTCTGGCAAAGGATGGAATTGCAATTATAATTGCTGGACGTGATGAAGAAAAAGCAAAAAATTTGCACTCTCTCTTGCAAGAAAAATATCCAAATTCAAACATAGAAATTGCAATTTTTGATGCCGCAAAAAATTTGTCTTCGCAATTAGAAAAACTTGCCGCCGCTGTTGTTATCAACACTGCCGGCCCTTTTCAAAATGCCAATTATGATATTGCAAAAACATGTATAAATCATGGCATAAACTATATTGATTTGGCCGATGGCCGCGATTTTGTCAGAGAAATTTCAACACTTGATGATGCTGCAAAAAAATCAGGAAGCCTTGTGATAAGTGGCGCCAGCACTGTTCCGGCGCTAAGTTCTGCGGTTCTTGAAAAATATAAAAACCGCTTCGACAAAATTGACAAAATGATTTTTGGCGTCAGCCCCGGACAAAAAGCCAGCCGCGGACTTGCCACCACCAAAGGCATTTTAAGCTATATTGGCAAACCACTCAAAAGCCATGCGGGAGTTGACAAAACAAGATATGGCTGGCAAGATTTATATTGCATAACTTATCCCGCCAATCTTGGCAATCGATTGATGGCCAATTGCGATATACCCGATTTAGACTTGCTGCCAAAGCGCTATAACATTGGCTCTATAAGATTTTCTGCGGGCATGGAAAGTTTTGCGCTGCATCTTGGAATTTGGCTGACATCATGGCTGGTGCGCCTTGGACTACTTATCAATTTAGAAAAACACGCCAAACTTTTGCTCAAAACAAGTTTTCTGTTTGACTTTCTTGGCACCGATGCTGGCGGCATGCACGTCATTTTGAAAGGCACAAAAAATGGCCTCAAAAAAGAAGTGCGCTGGTTTATCATCGCCAAAAATGGTGACGGCCCACAAATTCCAACAATTCCTGCCATCATTTTGGCCAAAAAAATCATTCGTGGTCAAATTGCGCAAAGCGGCGCCCTGCCTTGCGTGGCAATGGTCAGCTTGGAAGAATATTTGGCCGAGTTGAAAGAATTTGCCGTTTCAACTTATGAAGAAATTTATTAGAAATTTTACTAATCATCCCTTTTTCAATTTAGTACATCGCAAAAACACATATGAAAAAATTTACTATATTCGTCACTTTATTTTCCTTTGTAACCCTTGAATCCAAGGCATTTGAGCAATGTTTCATCGCCAAAGAATCAGGAAAAATCGTCAAACAAATTGGCAATTGCTCAAAAGAACATTCACCATATTCAACCTTCAAAATCGCAATTGCGGTGATGGGATTTGATTCTGGAATTTTGAAATCGCCGCAAAGCCCAACAATACAAGCTCCAAAAGAATTAGATCCAAAATTTTATAATCTCAAAAAATATCCAATTCAAGCTTTTGCAGCCCGCGCCCAAACGCCTGCAAGCTGGATGCAATATTCTGTAATTTGGTATTCGCAAGAAATTACTAAAAAATTGGGCGATCAAAAATTTGCCGAATATGTTGAAAAATTAAATTATGGCAACAAAGATGTTTCTGGCGGACTGCTTCAGGCTTGGCTTGGCAGCTCTTTAAAAATCACACCATTGCAGCAAGTTGAATTTGTCGAAAAACTAAGCGAGCGAAAATTGCCAGTTGCAAAATTGGCGCAAGATGGCGCTGTCAAAATTATGAAAATGGAAGATATTTATAACAGCTGGAAAATGTATGGCAAAACAGGCAGCTCTAGCGTTGATGGCTGGTTCGTCGGCTATATAGAAAAAAACAACCGCCGCATAATTTTTGCCCAATATCTTGAAGCAAAAGACGCCGCAATCAGCGCTGGCAGGCTTGCAAAAGAAGTTGCGAAGGACAATTTGATTGAGCTGGTGTTGTAATTAACCCTTTTGCATAGCTGTTGAATTAGTTTTTTTGTCAACATACAATTATATATGTTGGTCAAAATCAAATCAAAATTTATGCGAAGCAAATTCAAAATCTCAAAATTAACAATAGCTGCAATTTCGCTTGTTGCTTTATCGCTATTATATTTCTTCGTTATCAAACCAGGATATTCTAATCAAAATAATTTAGCCGTCAAACCGGCGCAAGCGGTCAGCGTTGTCACTATCAAAAAAGAGCAAGTGCAAAAAACCCAAGACCTGCCTGCCCGCGTGGCTGCTTTCAAAATCTCCGAAATTCGCCCGCAAATTGATGGTGTGGTAAAAAAAATAAAATTTGTTGAAGGAAGTTTTGTCAAAGAGGGTCAGCAACTTTATCAAATCGATCCATCAATTTATCAAGCTGCTTATGACAACACCAAGGCCGCATTAAAAACTTTGCAGGCAAAAATGGAGCGCTATAAACAATTGATCGAACTTGACGCCGTCAGCAAACAAGAATATGACGACGTTGAAGCTGCGTTTTTGCAGGCTCAGGCTAATGCCAAAACTGCAAAAACAAATGTTGAATATACAAAAGTTTTGGCACCAATTTCGGGCTATATTGGCAAATCAAACATCACGCAAGGCGCGCTTGTCACGGCAAAACAGGCCGATGTTTTAACCACAATCACCCAGCTTGATCCAGTTTATATCGACATGGCGCAACCAAGCAAAGAAGCGGTTGCGCTTGGCAATCAAAGCGAAATTGTTGTCAGTTTGGTTGACGAAGAATCACATTATGAAGAAACTGGCACGCTAAAATTTTCGGAAGTGTTTGCTGATGAAACCACCGATTCTGTAAGGCTGCGCGCATTATTTCCTAACAAAAATAAAAAATTATTACCGGGAATGTTTGTCACGGCAAAGCTTCATCTCAAACCAATTGAGGCGATCATTGTGCCGCAGCGCGCTACAAACCGTGGGCCTGATGGTGGTTTGTCGGTTTTTGTTGTTGGAGCAGACAATGTTGCAAAGGCACGAATTATAAAGGCTGATGAGATTTATAAAGACAATTGGATTGTGAAAGAAGGCCTTGAAGAAGGTGAATTGGTGGTTGTAGAAGGTTTTCAAAAAATTGGTGATGGTGCGCCAGTTAGCCCAACGCCTTTTGTTGCAACAACCTCACCCACTCCTGCAGCTGCACCAAAAAGCGAGGAGAAAAAATAATTTATGTCACTATTTTTTATCAACCGGCCAATTTTTTCTTGGGTTTTGGCGATCATCGTCATGCTCTCTGGAGCCTTGGCGCTGTTCAAGATGCCAATTGAGCAATATCCAAACATCGCACCTCCTTCAGTTTCAATTTCAACTTCACTTCCGGGGGCTTCGGCAGAAACTTTAGAAAATAGCGTCACGCAAATTATTGAGCAAAACCTTACAGGCATTGACTCGATGCGTTATTTCAGTTCAAGCAGCGATTCAGACGGCAACGTCACAATCACCGTCACTTTTGAACCGGGAACCAATCCAGATATTGCGCAAGTGCAAGTGCAAAACAAGCTGCAAGGCGCGATGCCATTGCTTCCGCAAGAGGTGCAACAACAAGGTGTGCGCGTGATAAAAGCCAACAACAACTTTTTGCTCGTGGTTGGACTTTATTCAAAAGACGATTCGGTTGACGAAGGCACGCTTGGCGACATCTTGCTTTCTGACATGAAAGACAGCATCGCGCGCATCAACGGCGTGGGCAATGTGACAATTTTTGGCAACCCGCACGCAATGCGAATTTGGCTCAATCCGCACAAAATGTTTAGCTACAAATTGGCAATTGCTGATGTTATAAGCGCAATCAAAGCGCAAAATGCCGATGTGTCTGCAGGCCAGATTGGCGGGCTTCCGTCAGTTGAAGAGCAACAATTAAACGCCACAATCACGGCGCAATCAAAACTAAAAACCGCCGAAGAATTTGAAAAAATTATTTTGCGCGTCAACAAAAATGGTTCGCAAATTCGCCTCAAAGACATTGCACGCGTTGAACTTGGCCTGCAAAGCTATAGCACCGTTGCGCGCTACAAACGTCACCCCGCAGCCGGCATGGCCGTCATTTTGGCCAGCGGCGCCAATGCCCTCAACACCGCAAAAGCCGTGAAAGAAAAAGTGGCCGAGCTCACAAAAACTTTGCCAAAAGGTGTGCAAGTTATTTATCCATTCGATTCAACTCCGTTCATCAAATTGTCAATCAAAGGCGTGTTTGAAACCTTGCTAGAAGCGGTTTTCTTGGTGTTTTTGGTGATGTTGTTATTCTTGCAAAATTTTCGCGCCACATTGATTCCAACCATCGCCGTGCCTGTGGTTTTGCTTGGAACATTTGCTGTTTTATTTTCATTTGGATTCACCATCAACACTCTCACAATGTTTGCGGTGGTGCTGGCAATTGGCTTGCTGGTTGACGACGCCATCGTTGTTGTAGAAAACGTTGAGCGCATAATGCATGAAGAAAATTTGTCACCAATTGAAGCGACAAAAAAATCGATGCAGCAAATCACCGGAGCGCTTGTGGGCATTGCTCTCGTGCTGTCTGCCGTGTTTGTGCCGATGGCCTTCTTTGGCGGTTCCACCGGGGTGATCTATCGTCAGTTCTCGATCACCATCGTGTCGGCCATGGTGCTGTCGGTGATCGTGGCCCTGGTGCTGACGCCGGCGCTGTGTACCA
>CAYPUN010000054.1:0-9403 GCA_964413985.1 uncultured Rickettsia sp.
TTGGCCGACCGCCTTTCTGGCTATTATGCTCCCGTGGTTCATGTTGTTGCATTTGCCACTTTCTGTTTGTGGTATTTTGCTTGGTTTAGCAGTGCTGAAGATGCTTTGCTTGCTGCCACTGCGGTTTTGATTATCACCTGTCCGTGCGCTCTGGCACTGGCTGTGCCGATTGTGCAAACCATCACAATTTCAAGTTTGATTAAGCGTGGAGTGCTGGCAAAATCTGGCGAGGCGCTTGAAAAAATCAACGATATTGATGTGATTATTTTTGACAAAACTGGCACACTAACCCTTGTCAATACTGCTATGGTGGCAATTTGTGGTTAGAACAAAAATCAAAAAGCGGCCGAAGAAAAATTCTATCGCAAGCTTGCAGCCTCAATGGCGCAGATGAGCAAACATCCACTTTCTTTGGCGATAAATAATCATTATCACGAACCAAAATTTGCGCTTGATGTGCAAGAAAATCAAGGCTTTGGACTGGTTGCGCAATTTGAAGGTCGCGAAGTGCGTTTGGGGCGCAAAGACTTTTGCAATATCACTTCTGCGGCTGAAAATCAAGCCTTGGAGGCCGCAAACAGCCAAAATGGCTCTGCAACACATTGCTTTCTAAAACATGGCGAAAATGAGCTGATTTTGCTGTTTTGTGATGAAATAAAAGAGGACGCGGCGGAAGTTTTGCAAAAATTGCAAAAAATGGGCAAGCGGACAATTTTGCTCTCGGGCGACAATTTTAAAGCGGTGAAGGCGGTGGCGCAGGCTTTAAACATAGGCGAGTTCTACTTCGAGCAGACTCCGGTTAGCAAAGTTGAGCTGCTCAAGGACCTAAAACAAAAGGGCCTCGGCCTGATGATGGTTGGTGATGGCCTTAACGACGCTCCGTCCCTCGCCTTTGCTGACGTTTCCGTTTCTTTTTCGAAGGCTGTGGACATAACACAGTCAATATCGGACATCGTTATTCAGGGAAACAAACTCGCTCCAATTCTTACTCTGACAAAGCTTTGCGACAGATCAATAAAATTAATCAAGCAAAATTTAATTATGGCTCTAGGATATAACCTGATTGCGGTGCCTTTTGCAATTGCGGGAAGCGTTACGCCTCTAGTGGCGGCGCTGGCGATGTCGTCATCGTCGATCCTTGTGTTACTTAATTCTCTAAGAATATTACGATGAGCGTCTTACTTTTTTTGGTTCCAATCACACTGGCTCTAGGGTTGATCGGGTTGATTGCTTTTTTGTGGAATGTGAAAAGCAAGCAATATGAAGATTTGGACGGGGCTGCGAACCGCATTTTGTTTGATGAAGACAGGCCAAAAGAGGCGTCAAAAAACTCGCCAAATTTTGCGGACGACAAAAATAAAAAAAACAATTAATTGCTTGCATAATTTTTTGCCCCTCTTGCCCTAGGCTCGAAAAATTTATCCCCCTTCAAAACCATGTCAACAAAGGCTTAAGACCGGTGTCGTATTTTTACAATTCCTATCTGTTTACCCTGCTCGCCTGTCAAGAAATTTATTTGCAGTTGGTGAAAATTTTTATCTTTACTTGAGGGGGCTCAAAACCGATAATTTGTTTCATAAAGTTTTTGATTAAGGAATTTCTGACAAAGATATTTTAAACAACAACGGAAAGAAAAAAATTAAACAAGTGATTGTCATATTTTTCTGATTTTTAAAACTTGACCTCGATCACTTTGCCCCGCTTAGCTTTTTTAAGCCGACGAGGCTTAAAAAAAGATTGCCGTAGGGGCAAAGTGATCAAGGTCAAGTTTTAAAATCAGAAAAATATGACAATTCGATATATAAAGGAAAGAAATGCCCGTAACACAAATCGAAGCGCAAAATGCCTTCGAAAAGCTAAAAGAACCAAACGCAATTTTGATCGATGTCAGATCTGAGGCAGAATTTGCTTTTGTTGGAATTCCAGATTTGAAAAATTTGATTTTGCTGCCATGGAGAACTTTTCCAGGGATGGCGCTCAATCAAAATTTTGTCACAATATTGGAAGAAAAATTGCAGCAAAACTTCGGCGAAAATCGCTTCGAGTCAGAATTATTTTTTATTTGCCGCAGTGGCGCAAGATCGCAAGAAGCGGCAGTTGTTATGACAGAATTTGGTTATAAAAAATGTTTTAATATTGTTTCTGGATTTGAAGGAGACCTTGATAATCTTGGTCACAGAGGCAATATCAATGGCTGGAAAGCCCAAAATTTAAATTGGAGGCAATCATGATTGAATTAGCATTGAAGCAAATTGAAAGCGCCTCTTCATCTTCGTTTTTGAACAATTTTCTTGACGCTTGTCGCAAGAATTTTGGTGAAGATGCAACTGCAAAATGGCTTGCAGAGCTTAGAGTTTTCTCGCACAGCAATGGTGAGGTAATTTTTTGCGCTCCCTCAAAATTTGTGCGCGATTGGGTGATTCGCGAATTTGTTGAAAATAAGAAATTGGCAAAAAATTTGTTGAGAATTGCTGCCGAAATTGATGGCTCAATCAAAAAAGTCAACATCATCACAACTGGCGCGGAAGTCTTGCCAGTGCGTGTTGCAGCGCCAATTGCGAGTGAAAATAAAGTTGTGAATATTTCAAAGCATGACAATGTTTTTGCTTTTGGTTCAGAGTTAAATCCAAAATATACTTTTGCCAATTTTATCAGCGCAAAATATAACAAACTTGCCGTTGCAATGGCGCAAATTGCGGCTGGAGCAGCTAAAGAAGTGCAAGGAAATTTGTTTAACAATGAAGCAATTCCGCTTTTTATTCATGGTGGAGTTGGTATGGGAAAAAGCCATCTTGCGCAAGCAATTGCTTGGCAAATCAAAGAACAAGATAAATCAAAAAAAGTGGTTTATTTGTCGGCTGAAAAATTTATGTATCACTTTGTGCAATCGGTGCGCAGCAACGAAACAATGGATTTCAAAAAACAATTTCGTTCAATTGATGTGTTGATTATTGATGACGTGCAGTTCATCGCTGGAAAGCAAGGCACGCAAGAAGAATTTATGCACACTTTCAACAATTTGGTTGAAAATAATCGTCAGGTTGTGTTGGTTTGCGACCGCTCTCCATCTGACTTGGAAGCAATTGACGAAAAGTTGAAATCGCGCATCAGCGGCGGCATGGTTTTGAATTTTAAGAACCCAGATTTTGCTGATCGCTTGGAAATTTTGCAAGCAAAAGTGAAAGCAAGTGGCGAAAATATTGATGAGAAAATTTTGCACAATTTGGCAACAAAAATCACGACTTCGGTGCGCGATTTGGATGGTGCGATGAGAAAATTGCTTGCTAATAAATTTTTAGCTGGCGAAGAAATCACAATTGAAAGTGCAAATTTGATTGCGGCGGAATATGCTAAAACAGCGGCTCCAAATGGCATTTCATTTGACAAAATTCAAAAAATTGTGGCGGCGCATTTTGAAATTAAATTGGCGAATTTGCTGGCCAACACCAGAGCGCGTGATATTGCTCGCCCAAGACAAATTGCGATGTATTTGGCAAAAAGCCTTACTGCGGCAAGTCTTCCAGAAATTGGTCGTCAGTTTGGCAACAAGAATCATGCCACGGTGATTTATGCGGTGAAATCGGTGCAAAAAATGGCGGATGAAGATGCGGTTTTTGCTCGCGATTTGAAAGGGTTGGAAGATAAAATTCGAAATTAATATTATTGCTGTTATTGCTGCGGCTGTACAGGAACATCCACCACAGCTGCCCCAGCAAGGGCCGCTGCGCTAGAAGAGGTTGAAGCCATAGAAGGAGCAATGTTTAATTCAAAAAACTCTTGCCAAATTTCTTTTGGCCCCTTCTCACGCAATTCCTTTAATTTGCCCTCAAATTTATCAGCACTTTCCTTGGCTGCTTTTACATCGCCATGATTCATAACACGCTCAAATCCTATGCGCTGCAAAACCAGCTGAGTCATATAATTTTCACAATCTTCCACAAGCTCATAATCCTCAGATTCTGTTGCTAATTTTTGCACAAAATCTTCAATTTTTTTAGATAATTCTCTCATCGTCTCCTCTTCTTTCTTAACCAAATCTTTTCGCGAAAGCCCGTCTGGCAAAGCCTCTTCTTTAAAATCTTCTCCAGTTAAAATTTTGTAAAAAGCCGGATAGCAAAAAGCTTGTAATTTTTGCTTGGGAACCGAATTTTTAAAACAAGCAACAAATCCAACTGGATTTAACTCTGGATCAAATCCAGTTGGCGGATTTCTCTCTGGATGATATTGACCAGGCCTAAAAACATCATATTCTTTGCTGTGGTCCAAAAATTCATTTGACGAATTGAAAAATGGAAAAACCGCGCCAGAATAAAAGCTATAAACCATTTCTGCCGCTTTGTTATCAATCAATAATTCATTTAATGCCAGACTAAAGACGGTGCCAAAATTGGCGTGGCAGCCAGCGCCAATAGTTGCTTTGTTGAAAATTTTTTGGCAAAACGCCTCAAAACCGCCCTCTTTCTGGCAAAGCAAAAATTGAAATCTGTCTTTGTTGGTCAAAAACACTAGCGCTATATCTCGCTTTGTTTGATCGGCCAATTGGGCATTACTCATACTTGTAATTTCGCAAAAAAAATCAGCAATTTTTTTCGATGTCGCAAGATTAGGTTCTTTATCTGTTGGCGATAACAACTTTTGAAATTGTAAACTAAGTGCATTTGCATCATGCTCAAGACTAGAGATATAGCCTTCTGGAAATTTAATCGCAGAGCTGGCTATTGCTTTTTGTGAAAGCGGGGGTATTTCTTGCATAAAAGGCCTTAAACTTTCTCCAAGCGCAAAAATTGTTGGATAGTTTGCTGCCGGCCTTAAACGAATTAAAACCTTGGTTTGCTGCTGCGAAAGAACCGGGATTTTGGCGCCAAAACAAAAATTGCCCCTAATCTTTTCTTCTCTCACTTTTTCAACAAGCCAACCATCTTCGTCAATCATTTCAAAAAAACAATATAGCTCTTGAAAAGAAAACCGATTTATCTCATCGATATCCCCTAATAAATCAAGCCGCATTGCAATTTCAATTTTAGCGGCATCTGAAAATAAATCTTGCGTCTTTCCCTCATAATCCAATACCAAATCAACCTCGAGCTTGGAGCGTTTTATCATCTCAAGAGCTTGAAGTCTGGTTACAAAGTTTTTTTCTATAAGAAATTTTACAAAATCTCTTCTCAGTTGCTTTGAGTCTTTTGGGATAAGATCAAACAGCGAATTTATCCGCGGCAAAGAAATTGCCTCTGCACCAACATCCTTAAAAATTTTTGTTACGATGCTAACAAGGTTAGATCTGGTTCTGAAATCGTATAAAATATCAGTTAATTGCTCAAAATTCCCGTCCAGATTTTGACGCAAAAATTTTGCTAGAGCACTGACCGCAAAGGGAGTTTTTTCATAAATTTCTGCAAAAGATTTTGTTTTTTTCTCTAAAGCAAGTGCAAAAATTTCCGCTTCGGCTTCACGTTGCGATTCCCTATAAGATCGCAGAATGGCATTTTTGGCGCGAATATTTTCAAGCGTTGGCAACAGATTTTCTCTCCAAGGAAATTGTTCTGGAAATATTGTTACAAAATCCCGAAGAATCTTTTCATCGTCACTATAGATATGCTTACCAACACTCTCTTGCATGTCACCAAGCCAAACAGCCACGCCATCCCCAACGCGATTTACATATCGATGATTTTCTACAACAGCAATATCAATATCATCCCTCAATTGCTCAATATCACCTATCCAAGCATCAACAACCTCTTCCTGGGGCTTAATTTTTTCTATATCTGCAAGAATTTTCTCGAGAGATTCATCATGACACTCTCGCGCCTCGTGCCGCGCAACATTTAGCAAAAATTGCGCTCTGGCAATTTGCTGCCCCCCATCTTGGCCAGAATAAGCAATTATTGATGAATAAAAATCCGCAACAATTTCTCTTGGAAATTCTTCCCTAGAAAGAAAATTTCCCAAAAAAGTTTTTAAATTTCTTACACTTTCGCTGCTTTGCAAACTATCTGGCAAATCTGCAAAAACAAAGCGTTGCACAAAATCCACAACCTCAGCCCTCCCTCTTGGATTCTCCATAATTTTTAGAACAGCAAATCTTAATTCTGTATTGCAAAGAAAATAGTCGCCAGAGCATCTTTTTTCGATTTCATCAAACTCGCTTTCAGAAATGCCGCCCCTACTCATTTGCAAACATGCTGCGACAGAAGTTGCAATCTTATTATTTGAAAATTGATCAATTTCAAGGCTCAAATCTGGCGATGATAATTTTTCTGCAACCCTCGAAATGGTTTGAACCCTTGATACAATATAGGCTCTATTTGTGATTAGCGAACCACTTGCTTTAAAATACCTCACACAAAATTGCCACAAATTTTTCTGCGCATATTCATCGAGCTCTATTGTATTTTTTGCCGCAACCCCTTCAATTATCACTGCTCTTAGCGACTCAAATTGCGGCGAGAAATTAAAACACTGCCTACTTAAAAAAGCTTCAGGAATTTTTGCAGCCGCCTTTTTTAAAAAACCATCAATTTCTGACAAGTTGCGACCCTGCCGCATCTCCAACAAAGCTAAGATCACTGACGAAGTGCAAATTGCATCAAAATTGCGACTAAAGCGCGAAATTATTCTTTCAATATTTAGAATGATGATTTCATAAGAATCGAAGCGGTCTCTATAAAAATTAAAAAGTTTTAAAAAAGCTTTTTCAGTTAAAATTTGCTCTCCAGCCTCGTCCAGAAATGCGTTCAATATTGTTTCGCTATAACTTGGATTGCTATCGCAAAAATCATTAGCCCTTTTTATCACCTCATCAAAACCACTGGTGCCAAAAAATTCTCTTGGCATTTTTGCAAAAAATCCTTTAACCAATGAAGTGGTTTTTTTGAGATCATAATCAGCACGGTATTTTTCATGCATCTCTTTTTCGAACTTGCATATCGCTTCAAAACCTTCTTCGTTATAAAAATCACCAATCTTATCGAAAAAATTATCGACCAAATCTTGTCTTTTTGAAAAATAATAAGCCACTCGCAAAAATCTCTGACAATATTGAGTTTTTGACATTTCTTGCGCGCCACTTTTAACAACCCTGTCAATTGCCTTATAAACAGCATCAGTGGCCGATTCTGACTCGCCCCTCATAACAAAATCTGCCGCAATTTCTGCCCTTTGATCAATTGGCAAATCATTCATCTGCGCAATAAAATCATTAAATTCTTGATATTCATGGCCAGAATCCCTAACTCTCAAATAATCGGAAAATAATTTTTTAGGATTTAGCCCACCCCCTTTAACACCCTCTTCAGAACATGTCGCACAAAATTCTGTAAAAAATTTAAAAATTTGAGCCGGACTCGCCATTTTAAAAGCCTCGCCCATCAACTCGCTATTGCGAAAATCGGATTCAGCAATATTTAGAGAGAAATCTTTGGAATCATATCGCTCAAGCTCTAAATCTTTGCCCGCCAAAGATGCAATAAACCTTACTAGAAAAGTTTTATAGCTCATTGAATGGCGAGGTTGCGTTCGAGCTCCCAAAAAATCAATAAAAGTATTTATGTCTATCGGTTTTATTTTTTGCAGCAGACCTTTGGCAAATTTAAGTCGCGAATCTTCAAGTGCAAAATCTTCCGCCTCCTCTAAACCAAAAACAACAGCCCTAAGGGCAATAGCAGCATAGCTGGGGGTTTTTTCCAAAAATCCATTGATAATTTCTTGATAATTTTGTTGAAGGGACCCTTGTTTGGCAAGGCGATAGCAGATTTTTGCAAAGCAGCCTTCCGAAATATTCTCGCCATTTGATAAAAAATCTTGCAGCAAAATTTCATATGCATCGCCGGATCCATGAATAAGAAAATCCAGCGTCTCAAAATCACTTTCATCCAAAAATTCTGCGTGACGAGCTTTGCCTTTTTTTTCAGCCTCTATCAAGGCACCGGTAAACTTTTTAACAAAGGAGTCTCTCGTGCTATCTTCGACATTGAACAATTTTAAAGCCGCATCAATTTTTAAAAAATTGCGATAAAGATTTTTAAAATTATCACCTTCATCTTTGAGATATTTTTCTATATTGCCTGACTCACCCCAAAAATAATTGCCAACATACTTACTTATAAAGCGAGACTCTGACTCCATTTTTCTCCTAACGCTTGGCGCAACAAAATTAGCAACCATTTTTGGATTTTGCACAAATTGAGGCGCGAAATGAAAAAATAATGGGCGATAAAAATCACGCAAATATCCCCAATTAACCTGCACATTTCGAGATTGGATCTCAAGTTTATCAAAGCGCTCCCTATCAATGTCAGAAAATAATTTACAAGCCGCCTCGAAATGCTCCTTCAAATATCCCGAATCATATTCTTGCGCCAAAGCATCAAAAGTTGCAGAGAAGCCAAGCCTAATATAATGCAAAAAATTCTCCATCCCATTGCGTTGCAAAATTTCAGGATTTATAGAAATAGCGCGAATAAAAAAATCAAGATAGCCAGAACCTTGGTCTCCTGCGCTTGGCAATTTTTTAAAAAAATCAAAAAACTCCGTTACTTTCTTTTTCTTCTCAGCATCTTCACAAAACAAAACAAAGCCATTATCTTTTGTTAGTATGCGACACAAGCTTTTTGCCGCAAAATCTCGAGCCGAAATTTTTTTTGCTTTCAAGAAATTTGCAATGCTCTTCACGGTCTCGAAACCTTCCTCTCCTTGCTCAGCCAGATGAGCTTCAGCTTTTTTCAAAAACTCCTTCATAACAACTTCTTGATCCTGCAAAGAGCAATCTTGCACAAAATCATATAATTTTTCTAAAGCGTCATAATCAAATAATTTTTGATCAACTTTTTCTAAAAACTTCAAAGCAAAAATCTTGGCGTCTTCGCCTTTTAAATGCGGCAATTGGCTCAATTGCGCAAAATTCAAAGAACCGTTCGAGACAAGATTGGCGATAAAATTAGCAGCATTGTTAGCAAGATCGTCATTTGTGCTTTGCAATTGCGATCTTGTATTTCTGGCCTCTTCCACCAAAATTCTCATAACTTGCCGTTGGTGCCTTTGGCGAGATTGCAGCGGGTCAAGCCCTACCCGATCGCCACCATCATCGCGATCCGCGTGGTCGGCGTCAGCAACCCTTGCAACCACTGGTGGACGACGAAACAAATCAGGCAAAAATGTGAAAAATCGCACGCGCCGCCTTGGCAAACCACCCTCTGGAGCAACTTGATTTTTAGACATAATTCAATATTTGTATAATAAAAATTACTTTAAACATGATGCGCCCCTTGAGCCCCATCAACAACTCTTTCTGCCCCAGAAGCAATAGCCGAAGCCGCCGGAGCAACTGTTATTTTTTGAACAGTCAAGCCATTTCGCAAATCAAACATCCTCTTCAACCCATCCCCATCAAGCTCCCTATCAA
>CAYPUN010000055.1:0-7956 GCA_964413985.1 uncultured Rickettsia sp.
TGCGCTGCGTGGGATTTTCTTTGTGGGGAATCATTAAGCCTGTAGGTGTTGCGGCATTTTTGCTGGGAATTTTTTGGGTGACAGTTTTTTCGCCGTTGACAATTTTGATGCAAAAGCAATTTGATTATCTTGAGGGAAAATATATTCAAAGGGAGTTGCGTTCAGTGGTGGCGTCGGTTGGCAGCATTTGGCTGAAGCAGGCAAATCTTGAAAAAGCTGATGAAGAAATTGTGATTCAAGCGCGCAAAGTTTATAGTGAAAACGTTGAATTTGAGGGGGTTGGCGTGTGGTTTTTTGATGACAATGGGCAATTTTACAAAAAATTAGATGCGCAAAAAATGGCTTTAAAAGATCAAAAATGGATGTTGTCAGGAATTTTGTTAAATGACAACAGCTCTTTAAACATCAAGGTTGACAGCTATGAAATTCCAACAAATTTAGATGCAAATTTTGTGATCGAAAAAATTGTAACAAATTTTTCTAATGTAAAATTATTTTCGTTATTTGAATTGCCAAAATTGATCTCGAACCTTGAATCTGCCGGGTTTCAATCGGTTAAATTTCAAGTTTATTTACAAAGTTTAATCAATAAACCATTTTTGTTTTTGGCGATGGTGCTGATTGCTTGCTATTTTGGCATCAACAATTTTCGTGATCGCATGGCGATTTTTACCTTGTTTATTGGCGTGATCTTTGGTTTGGCGCTATATATTTCACTTAGTGTTATCAATGCTTTGGGCGCGTCAAACATTATTCCAGTTTTTGCCTCAACATGGGTTATAACCTTTATTTGCTTGGCTATAGGGATTTTGTTAATTTATAAAAAAGAGATTGCTTAAAAATGCGATTGGGATAAAATTGTTGACGGTTATTCTCCACCAACTTAATTAAAAATTTTTAAAAATTATGAAAAAAATATTATTAGCTGTAGCGGTTCTGGCGCTTGGATTTTCTAGTGTTTCTTGCTCACACAAAGCAGAAGAAAAAAAGGTTGATGCAGGCAATTTGGCTGGATTGCCAGCTTGGGTTCTTGATCCTGCTATGCCAGACGGTGTTGCGGCTGTTGGGATTGCAAGCCCTTCAACTGGTGGCGTAAAATTTCAAATTCCAAAAGCAGAACTTGACGCAAAAGCAAATATTGCGGCAACAATTCAATCTGAAATTTCTCGTGTAACCAAGCAAGCGCTTAGAGAATCAAAGGTTAACGACGTTAACGACGTTGAAGATTTTTTCTCGCAAGCAACAAAAGAAGTTGTAAAAGACTTGCCACTTTCTGGCGTGAAGAGAATCAACATCTTTCAAGCTAAAGATGGCACGCTTTATTTGCACATGATCTTAAAAAATGAAGATTATTCAAAATTCTTGCAAAATAGCGAAAAAACTTTCGAGTCTCGCTTGAAAAAAGCTGGCCTTGCACGTGAAAATATCAACAAATCTGAACAAGCTTCAAAAGCAATTTTTGATGAGCTTGAAGCAGAAAGAGCGAAAAAAAATTAAGATTAATTCTATAAGCAAGCGGGTTTGAAGCCCGCTTGCAATCTTCAACAAAAGCCAAATATGCAAAAAATCACAAAACTATTTTTGATCGCCATGATTGCTGTGGTTGCTTCATGCTCACAATCTCTTGAAAAAAAAGAAGGGGCGAAAACCACCAAGGCAAGATCGGCGCAAGACCGCATCAATGCTGGTCAAAACGGCGCTGACTCTATCACAAAAGAACTCGACAATTAATCTGACGATGCTTAAAAAAACCTGCGCAATTTTTTTTCTAACATGGCTTGCAGCTTGCTCTGGCAAGGGTGCGGCGAATAACGCAACTCCTTCTTGGTTCATTCAACCTAAGCAAAACAATGCATCAGCGCTTTATGGTGTTGGTGATGGATTTAGTTTGGAAGATGCGACCAAATCAGCATTGGCAGACACTGCAGCGCGTTTGGTTGTTTCAATTTCTTCTGAATCAAGCTTGCTTCGCGAAGAAAATCAAAACAGCACGAACGAAGAAATGCGCCAGCAAATCAAACAAAATATTGAAAAAATTGAGTTTGTAAATTTTAAAGTTTCGCGCAGTGAAAAAATTCAGTCGCAATTTTTTGTTGAAGTTGAAATGCCGCGTGACCAATTTGTCAGCGCGCAGAAAGACAAATTATCTTTGCTTGATAAACAAATCAGCAATTTAAACAAAAATATTTCATCACAAAATTTAATTCAAAAACGCGCGGCGCTTGTGTCGATGCTTGATTATTTGAAGCAGGCCGAAATTTTAGCGCGCATTTTGCAAGCTGCGGGCGAAAATGCCAATTTGAAGCAAGAGCTTGATTTGATTGCCTCCACACAAGATGAGTTGAACAAATTAACCGACAAAGTTGAATTTTATTTTGAAATAAAATCACCAGCAGCAATTTCTTCTGTGATCAGAACTGCACTTAACAAAGAAAAAATTAAGATTGCAAAAAGCAAAAGTAATTCGGCCAATCAAGTTGAAATTTCAATCGATTCTACATCAAAAACTGGCAGTGTTTATGGTTCAAATATCACAAAATTAAAAATTGATTTTGAAAATAAAGTTGCTGGAAAAGTGATTGCGAGCAATTCGATAGAAGTTGCGGGAAGCTCGACAATTGACGAAAAAGAATCTTACGCCGCAGCCGTTGAGGCCTTGAAAGACAAGATCGCGCAAGATGGCATTTTAAAAATTCTAGGAATATTAAACTAAATTTTAAATAAGCTGTAATAAAAATAACAACATTAAGTAATTAATTTATGAGATTAAAACATCTGATTTTAGCAAGCTTGTTGCTTTCTTCTTGTGCGCCGACAATCAAAGATTTGTCGCCATATCAAAAACAATTTTTGGCGAAATCAAAATTTTTGCCAACTGAAGAAAACCTTGCGGGTAAGGTTTCAAAAATTGTGGTGTTCAATTTGGACGAAAATGAAAATCAAGTTGCAACTCAGGCTGGGCTTGGTGGCGCGATGGCCAATAGCATTGAAAATGTTTTGACAAAAAATCGTTTGGCTGAGTTGGTTGATCGCAAAGCGGCGGCAAAATTGCAAAAAGAAATTCAGCTTGCGGAGCTCAACAAAACAGGAGCTTATAAAGGTCCGCAAGTGGCTGATTATGCGGTTTCTGGGTCAATTAGCAATGCTGGATTTACAGGAAAATATGTTAGTGGTAGCACATATTTTGACCCTAAAACAAAAAATATGGTGACGATTCCGCCACGCTTCAATTATAAAGCTGATGTGAGTGGCAATATCAAAATTTATGAATTGCCATCAATGGCGGTTGTTGAAAACATTGACTTCAAAGGCAATAAATCGCGCAGTGAAAATGTGCAGCAAAAGGGCGGGATATCTCTTGGTGGATTGCAAATTGGTGGCGAGCAAGCAAAGCCAGCAGAACGTGACGACACCTTGGTGCGCAAGGCTGGAGAAGATGCGGTTGATGAAATGATTATTGACATCAAAAACGCTTTGGCGCATAAAGGTTATGTTCTTGAGAAGCGTGTTTTTGAAAAAAAGACAATTTTCAAAATCAGCCTCGGCTCTATGGATGGCTTGCAACATGGCGACAAATTTGAAATTAGCGGTCAATATGATTCTGAAAATGCAATCACTGGCAAGGTTGAAGTTGAGCGCCGCGTTATTGCGCAAGGCACCGTGACCAACATCATCGATCCAAAAACATCTTGGGTTGTTGTTGACGATAACAACAAAGTTGAACAAGTTCGACTTGGCGATGTGGTAAAAATGCGCTACAAAAAAGGCTATTTTGATTCGGCTATCAAGGTTACAAAATCAATGATTGAACAATAATGAAATTTTGCAAAAACCTTCAAGAATTTTCGGCCAATTACGACTATTTCGTTTTTGATTTGTGGGGCGTGATTCACGATGGCGCGCAGCTTTATGATGGCGTTGCTGAGGCGTTGGCGTTATTAAAAAAACAAGGCAAAAAAATTTGCTTTTTGTCAAACGCTCCGCGTAGAGCTGGCAAGGTTTCTCAAGTGTTGGATAAATTTGGCATCACTAAAGATTTTTATGAATTTATTTTAACTTCTGGGGAAGCAACTTTTTTAGATTTTAAAAAAAATCAAGAAAATAATTTTAAAGATTTTGGCCAAAAATATTTTTATATCGGGCCAAAAAAAGATATCGATTTGCTTGATGGTTTGAATTATCAACAAACTGAGAGCGCAAGTGAGGCAAGCTTTGTGATTGCCACAGGCTTTGATGACGAAAAATCGGTTTTGCAAGAAAAATTGCCGCAACTTTTGGAAGCGCGCAAATATAATTTGCCCTTGATCTGCGTGAATCCCGATTTGGTTGTAGTGAAAAAAGACGGTGCCGAAATGATTTGTGCTGGTGTTTTGGCGCATGAATATGAAAAAAATGGCGGAAGTGTTTTTTATTATGGAAAACCATTTTCTTTAGTGTATAAAATGACACATGATTTTTTTGGCGCACCACAAAAAAATAAAATTCTTGCTATTGGAGACGGCATGGAGACTGATATCAAAGGCGCAAACGACTTTGGTATTGACTGCGCGCTTGTTACTGGTGGCATTTTGTGCAATAAACTTGAAGTGAGATATGGTCAAGAAGCCAATCGCGACAAGGTTCTAAAAATTTGTGAAACTTACAAAATTTTTCCTCAATATATAATACCAAATTTATAATTTATGAGACGCAACAGTCATTCAAAAAAGAAAAAATTAACAAAAATATTTATTGCCTTAGCTGCAATTGCTGCGGTCTCTTATGGCGTTTCAACTTATTTAAAAAATAAGCAAGAAAATGGCGATGTTGTGATTGCGAAAATCAACAATGAAAAAATTTATAAATCAGAAATTAATGGCAAGATCAGAGAAGTTTTTGCTGGTGGCGAAGACATCGAGCTGCCTGCAATTGAAACCTTTCCGCCAGAAGTTGTAGAAACTTTTGCGAAAGAAATTTATCTTGAAAGAGAATTGGTGGCGCGCGCTAAAAAAGCTGGCATAACCAAGCAAGAAGAGGTTAAAGCGCAAATTGAAAATACGCAAAATCGTATTATCTCTAACGCATATTTAAATTCTGTAATTAAAGATAAAGTTAGCGAAGAAAAAATTCGTGAAAAATATTCTGAATTGAGCAACAATTTGGCGGGCAAAAAAGAATATTCTGTTGCGCATATCGTTGTGAAAACAAAAGCCGAAGCTGAAAAAATTCGCGAGAGTTTGACAAGCAAAAAAGCTAAAAACCGTGCAAATTTTGCTGATTTAGCAAAAAAATATTCTCTTGATAAAGAGAGTGCTGCTGCTGGTGGAAAGCTTGGCTATGTTGCCGAAGAAAGCTTGGCTAAAGAAATTTTAGAAAGCGCGAATTCTTTGAAAAAAGGTGAATTTTCTAAGCCTGTTGAAACTAAATCTGGCTGGCATATCATCAAAGTTGAAGATATCCGCGAATCTAAAGGTGTTGCTTTTGAAGACGCTAAAGAAAGCATTCGCGAGCAAATGATCAAAGAAGAAACTGGAGCAATCTATAAAGAAATTTTCGACAAAATTAAAGTTGAAGTTTTGATTAAAAGAGAAGCTGCAATGGAAAAAAATGAGTCAGCAACTGAAGAAGCTGGCGCAACAACAAATGTAAACGAAGATGAAAAAGCAAGTGAAGAGCAAGTTGAATCTGAATCATCAGAGCCAGCAGCAGAGTCAGCAGAAACAGTGGCCGAGCCAGAAGCAGAGCCAGCTGCAGAACCTGCAAAAGCAGAAAAAAAGTCAGCACAAAAATCTCGCTCCTCTAAACACGAAAGCAAATCAAAGTCAAAAAGATAATTCATTTTTGGCCAAAAGAACTTTTGCAAAGTCAGATTCCGTTGCCGCGCAAGGCCGCGGAATCTGGCTTTATGGCAAGCATCCGGTTTTTTTAGCTTTGCAAAAAAAACGTCGCGAGATTTTTCAAATTTTGGCGACAAAAAATTCTATTGCCGAGTTGGAAAAATTTCTTGATGAGAAAAAACTTTCACATCTGAAGGCAAAAATCAAATTAACCGAAGCAAGTTTTATTGAAGGCGCGATTGGGCCAGACCAGATCCATCAAGGTCTCGCGCTTAATTGCTCGGCAATTCCGCCAAAAAGTCAAAACAATTTGCTGGAAGAGCTAGAAAAAATTATTGCGGCGCAAAAGCCTTTGCCGCGGCTGCTGATTATGGATCAGCTGCGTGATCCGCACAATGTTGGCGCGATTGTTCGCAGCGCTTGTGCATTTGGTGTCAAAAAAATTATTTTTCCTGAACATAATTTCCCTAAAGAATCGGCGGTGATGAACAAATCATCTTCGGGCATGGTTGAAAATGTTGATTTGTTTTTGGTGGTCAATCTCAACAATTTGATGGTGAAGCTGAAAGAGCTTGGCTATTGGTGCATTGGCCTTGCGGGTGAGGGCGTTGAGGGCGTTGAAAAAATTCGCGAATATAAAAATGTGGCGTTGGTGATTGGCAGCGAGGGTGATGGCATTCGCGAGTTGGTGAAAAAAAATTGCGATTTGCTGGTGCGTATAAAAATGGATGAGGATGTTGAAAGTTTGAATGCCTCTGTGGCCGCGTCAATTGCGCTTCGCGAGATGTTCTGAGGTGCGATGAAAACAATTCTTTTTATTAGTAAAAATGGAGATGTTGAATTTTTAAGTGACGAGATTCGGGACAATGTTGGGCTGTGGCCAAAAGATGTTGGCATTGTGAATTCGTTGTCATTTTTTGAGGTGGCCTTAAATCAAATTGGTCAAGATGAAAGCGTTAGAATAATTGTTAATGCAGAGTTGACGGATGTTAACGGCAACCTAGATATTGCGCTTGATGACCGGTGGGAAGGGGTTGGAACTGTGCTGCATCCAAAAGCTGCTATAGCTCAAAATCTGTTGCAATCCGCTAAAAAGCTTGGCAGAAAAATAGAATCAATAATATTTGCCAATTGCATTTCTGGCGCTGGTATTGCAGTTGCGCCGCAAAAAAATAATGGCGCAAAAGACGAAAGGGAATCGGAGATGCAAGCTGTTCTTGATGAGGCGGGTGGGGCGAGAGTTGTGTTTGTTAGTGGCAAAGATGCTATAGGCCTAGGATGGGCGCGGCAAGCGATAAGCGCTTTATTGCACAAAGAAATGAGATATAAAAGCGATTTTGCTGCTTTGCCATATATGCTGGTTGTTGACAGAACGTGCTCTTTGCAAACTATAAAAATTCTAGAATCACAAAAACCTCCTTTCAAATTTTCTACATCAATTGCAAAAATAGCTGGAATAGGCGAAATTTTGCAGCAGAAAAGTGTTGGAGAAATTAACAAAATTCTTGTCGAATATTATGCGGCGCAAATTGAAGGGCTGTGCAAATACATATCAGGCAAGGCTTTGTCGGATGAAGACAAATATAATTTTAGGAATGCAATTGAGACAAATTTAGGAAATATATTAAATAAATCATTTTTGTTGAAAGTTTTTGTAAATCGAGAAGAGGTGGTGGATTTGTTTTTAAAAAATAGAGCGAGATTGGCGCCACTTGGATTTGATATAAATGCTGCTGATCAAAATGGTTGGTGCGCCCTTGCGATTGCTTGTCGCTCAGGCCTTCGTGAAAATATTTTTCAAGCTTTGTTGCAAGTGCCAGAGCTTGATGTGAATGCAATTCATCTTATTTATGGGGAAGAAAAAACTCCGCTGCATGTTGCTTGCGAAGAAGGAAGGCCGGATGCTGTAGAAAAATTATTTTTGCGCCAAGATTTGCGGCCATGGACAAAATCTTATCAAGGTGAGACGGCTTTGAGTGCTAGTGTTAGAAAGCTTGCGCAGGCTCAAACTGCTCAGGCTCAAGAAATTTTATATAAATTAATCACTTCGCCAAAAGATATTGGTGTCAATGAGTGGGACAAAGAAGGTGATACGGTTTTGACTTTTTGTTGCAGAAAATATCCAGATTTTGAATTGATA
>CAYPUN010000055.1:7966-9319 GCA_964413985.1 uncultured Rickettsia sp.
AAAAACATTGTGCGATCAAAGGGCTGGAGTCGATGTTAAAAAATACTCCAAAGATGAATTTGCGCCACTTTCTTTGGCTTGTATAAATGGACATGTGGACATTGTGCGCTATCTTGTAAATGAAAAAGATGCTTTGTCTTGTGAAATAAGTAATTATAACCAAGCCCTATTTAACGTTACTTGCGAAGTATCTTGCAATTTAGAAATTCTGGAAATTATATGGCCAAAGGTTGCTACATCAATAATTTCGCCAGATTCGATTTCTTTTGAATTTTTGATAGAAAACAGAAACATTGCGGCGCTAAAATTTATTGAAAGAAAAATTATTGCCGATGTTTCGCAATATGATTTATATGATTTGCAAATCAAGTTGCAAAATTCTGTGAATTTTATTGCGGGTCTTGAGGTGACTGATGTTCAAGAGTTTGCGGCGATTAATGAATCGTTGGAATCTATGCGGAGTGCGTTAAAAGAGTATCGTGGAAAGTTGCGCTTGGAGAATTTGCAAACTCTAGAAGGTCTGGTTGGTGATAGTGCGGGTGCTGGCGATAGTGAGGATGAGTTTGAGGCTGCATATAATGAGGCGCGTTTGGGTGGAGATGGCGCTGCTGCAGCTTCGGCATCGTCAAGAGAACCATCAAAATCTAATGTTGAGGTTGCTTCTGGTGAGCCTTTTGGCGGCAGCAAAGATATTGGCGATACTCGAATGAGCTAGCTTTAAACCTTCAACATCCGCGCCACATCAATCATGCGTAACGAAAAACCCCATTCATTATCATACCAAGAAGCCACTTTCACAAAATTGCCCATCACTTTTGTTTGTGTGACATCGAAGCAAGAGCTATAAGGGCTGTGGTTGAAATCGATTGAAACCAAAGGCTCTTCAACAATTTGCAAAACTTCTTTCATTGCGCCAGCAGCGGCTTTTTTTAAGGCGTTGTTCACCTCGTCAACCGAGGTTGATTTTTTGGCGATGAAATTTAAATCAACCATAGACACATTGGCTGTGGGCACGCGAATAGCGCCGCCATCGAGCTTGCCTTTTAATTCGGGCAGCACCAAGCCAATTGCTTTGGCGGCACCAGTTGAAGTTGGAATCATTGAAAGCGCGCAGGCTCTGGCGCGGCGCAAATCTTTGTGGGCGTTGTCAACCACGTTTTGGTCGTTGGTGTAAGCGTGAATTGTGGTCATGAAGCCTTGTTCTATGCCGATTGCGTCGTTCAATGTTTTGGCAATTGGTGCCAAGCAATTTGTGGTGCAAGAACCAACAGAAATAACTTTGTCATCGTCTGAAAGCGCGTGGTTGTTGACTCCATAAACAATAGTTTTTACATTGTCACCTTTTGCTGGAGC
>CAYPUN010000056.1:0-9289 GCA_964413985.1 uncultured Rickettsia sp.
CTAGCCCAATCACATATTACGAAAACCAAGGCATTAAACTAAATGGCAGCGGCGTTGGCGGGGGTAATGACGAGCGTGAGCAAACGTTGAACCAGTTGCTTGTTGAGATGGATGGCTTTGCTGAAAATGAAGGTGTGGTGATTATTGCGGCGACGAACAGGCCCGATGTACTTGATCGTGCGTTGCTTCGCCCTGGAAGATTTGATCGTCAAGTGACGGTGCCAAGCCCTGATATTGTTGGTCGCGAGCAGATTTTGAATGTGCATGTGAAAAAAGTTGCAATGTCGCCGGACGTTGATTTGAAGGTGATTGCGCGTGGCACGCCCGGATTTGCGGGTGCGGATTTGGCCAATTTGATCAATGAGGGCGCGCTGATGGCGGCTCGCAGAGATCAAAAAATGGTGACGATGAGCAATCTTGAAGAGGCGAAAGATAAAATTATGATGGGCGCGGAGCGGCGCAGCATGGTGATGCAGCAATCGGAAAAAGAATTGACGGCATATCATGAGGCAGGGCACGCTATCACGGCGCTCAACTCGCCAAACTCGGATCCAATTCACAAAGCGACAATCATCCCGCGTGGCCGCGCTCTTGGGCTGGTGATGCGTTTGCCGGAAACTGATCGCTTTTCGGTTACGCGTGCAAAATTGCATGATGACCTTGTGGTGGCAATGGGCGGAAGGGCTGCCGAGGAAATGATTTTTGGTTATGATAAGGTGACAACTGGTGCATCTTCTGATATCACGCAAGCAACATCAATGGCGCGCAATATGGTGGTGCGTTGGGGCTTGAGCGACAAGGTTGGAACGCTTGATTATACTCCAGATGAAAGCAATCGCGGCTATGTTGCAACGCAGCCATTTTCGGAAGAAACTTCAAAATTGATTGACGCTGAGACCAAGAGAATCGTGGATGAAGCGCTGCAAAAAGCGAAGGATATTTTGAATGAGAAAAAAGATGATTTAGAAAAATTGGCAAGAAGTTTGCTTGAATATGAAACGCTCTCGGGCGATGAAATTAAAGACTTGCTGGCGGGTAAGGAAATTAGAAAAAATGCTGGAGCTAGTGAAGTTAAGGCTGCAGCGAGTTTTATTCCAAGTGTTAGTGGCGAGGAAGGTGCGGCGGCGTGAGGTTTAATCAACAATTTATAAATATGAAAAATATTTCTATTTTATTTTTGCTAGCGATATTGTCTGCATGTGCGTTTTCGCGTGCTCCGGCGGGTCATGGGTTTTTTTATACTGACACTTCAGAAGTGATTTATTATGATCCATATATCAAACCGCAACAAAAGGCGACAATGTGTAATGAGAATTTTATGGGGTTTGTGTCAAGTGGAGACGCTAGTTTCAACGCTTTGAAGCTAAATTCGGGAATTAGAAAAATTGCAACAATGGAAAAAACTTATAACAGCGTTTTGTCTGTTTATACTACATCGTGCTTGATTGTAAAAGGTGAATAATAATGAAAAAACTTGTAATTAAAGGCGGCAACAAGCTGCGTGGAAGCGTTCAAATTGCTGGGGCGAAGAATGCTTCGTTGCCATTGATGGTGGCGTCTATTTTGACGGATGAGAAATTGACGCTTGGCAATTTGCCGCATGTGGCTGACATCTCTACAATGGCCAATTTGCTGGCTAGTTTGGGGGTGAAGATTGAACTTGATGGGGCGGATAAAGAATTTGGTCATCAAGGCAGGGTGATGAAGTTTGATGCTTCTGACATCAACAACCCCGTGGCTCCGTATGATTTGGTGTGCAAAATGCGGGCATCGATTTTGATCTTGGGGCCGCTTTTGGCGCGCTTTGGCAAGGCTAAGGTTTCTCTTCCTGGGGGATGTGCAATTGGCACGAGGCCAGTAGATCTGCACCTTAAGGCCATGGAAAAACTTGGAGCAAAAATTGAATTGGTGGGTGGATATGTTGAGGCGAGTGTTGATGGGCGCTTGAAAGGTGGTGAAGTTAATTTTGAAAAAGTGTCAGTTGGTGCAACTGAAAATGTGCTTATGGCCGCGTCTTTGGCGGATGGAGAGACTATCATAAACAATGCGGCGTGCGAGCCAGAAATTATTGATTTGGCAAAATGTTTGAACGCGATGGGCGCCAATATTGAAGGGGCAGGCACTCCACGCATTAAAATCACGGGTGTTGAAAAATTGCACGCGGCGCGTCATTTGGTTGTGGCTGATCGTATTGAGGCGGGAACCTATGCTGTTGCTGCTGCCATCACTGATGGCTGTTTGAAATTGTGCGGCGTTGAGATGTGGTTGTTGACTGGGTTTAAGGCAGAGCTGGAAAGGGCTGGGGTGCAAATCACAGAGATCAGCAAAAGTGAAATTGAGGTGAAGAGAATCTCGCCAACCATTCAGCCTGTAAGCTTTTCGACGCATCCATTTCC
Organism: uncultured Rickettsia sp.; assembly: GCA_964413985.1. GTDB lineage: Bacteria > Pseudomonadota > Alphaproteobacteria > Rickettsiales > UBA1997 > CAMCFD01. The sequence continues at coordinate 2,397 of CAYPUN010000056.1, forward strand.
CGGATTTCCAACTGATATGCAAGCGCAGTTGATGGCGCTGATGACAGTGGCTGACAGCTCGCTTGGCGTTTCGACGATTGAAGAAAATATTTTTGAAAATCGTTTTATGCATGTTTTGGAATTGGCACGGATGGGCGCCAATATTGAGTCGCACGGCAATGTTGCGGTGGTGAAAGGTGTGAAGAAATTGACAGGAGCAGAGGTGATGGCAACTGATCTGCGCGCTTCGGTGTCGTTGGTTTTGGCGGCTTTGGCGGCTGAAGGTAGCACAACAATTAGTCGTCTTTATCATCTGGAGCGTGGCTATGAGCGCTTGGCGGAGAAGTTGATCGCTTGCGGTGCGGATATTTCGATTTTGTATTAATGCTTGCAAAGCTTGTGTTTGAAGCGTTGCGGTCTTGTGCGCTTTTTGTGTTATGATTTTTAGACTTATCAAGATTTCTGCTTGAGGCAGGAATGGCGTGGTGGTAGGCGGTATATTTAACAAATAAAATAAAATGCTTTCTTATATAGTAAAAAAAATTTTTGGTTCTGTAAATGAGCGTGTGGTTAAGTCGATGTTTGAAGAGGTGGCTAAAATCAACGCTTTTGAGGCTTCGATGATTGCGCTTTCGGATGAAGAATTGCGCGCAAAAACTTTGGAATTTAAGCAGCGTTTGGCTGATGGCGAAACTCTCGATCAAATTTTGCATGAGGCGTTTGCCGTTGTGCGCGAGGCTTCGAAGCGTGTTTTGAATATGCGTCATTTTGACGTGCAGCTGATTGGCGGTATGGTTTTGCATCGCGGACAAATTGCGCAGATGAGAACTGGCGAGGGCAAAACGCTTGTTTCAACTTTGCCATGCTATTTGAACGCGCTGACAGGGCGCAACGTGCATGTGGTGACGGTGAATGATTATCTTGCCAAGCGTGACGCCGCTTGGATGGGAAAGGTGCATGAATTTTTGGGCCTCACTGTTGGATGCATCACCAATGATTTGCGCGATTTTGAGCGCCAAGCGGCTTATAATTGTGATATCACCTATGCCACCAACAACGAGCTGGGCTTCGACTATCTGCGCGACAACATGAAATATGCGCTCTCAGACATGGTGCAGCGCGATCGTTTTTTTGCAATTGTGGATGAAGTTGACTCGATTTTGATTGATGAAGCGCGCACGCCGCTGATTATTTCGGGCCCAACTGATGACAATTCTGCGCTTTATGAGGCCATAAACCGCGTGATTCCGCACCTTTCTGATGCTGCTTATCAAGTTGAAGAAAAAGAGCGTTCGGTGTTCTTGACTGATGCGGGCGTTGAAGAGATGGAAGCTTTGCTCAAGCAAAAAAATATGATTGAGCAAAATTCTTCGCTTTATGATGTGAGTCATGTGAACCTTGTGCACCATATAAATCAAGCCTTGAAGGCGCATAAAATTTTTAAGAATGAAGTTGATTATGTGGTGAAAGATGGTGGAATTGTGATTATTGATGAATTTACGGGACGTATGCAAGAGGGGCGGCGCTTCTCGGAAGGCTTGCACCAAGCGCTTGAAGCGAAAGAGTGCGTGAAGGTTCGAAATGAGAATCAAACACTGGCATCGATCACTTTTCAGAATTATTTTCGTCTTTATGATAAGCTGGCAGGCATGACGGGCACTGCTTCGACAGAGGCTGTGGAGTTTGAAGAAATTTATGGTTTGCGCGTGATTGAAGTGCCAACAAACCGCTCGGTGAGCCGCGTTGATGAAGATGATGAAATTTATAAAACTGAAAAAGCAAAGGTGGAAGCGATTGTGAAATCGATCAAAGAAGCTCATGAGAAAGGCCAGCCAGTGCTGGTTGGCACGGTTAGTATTGAAAAATCGGAACAGCTTTCGAAGTTGCTCAAAAGCCACAAATTGCCACATAGTGTTTTGAACGCAAAATATCATGCGCAAGAGGCTGAGATTATTGCGCAGGCGGGTGTGAAAGGTGCGATTACGATTGCAACCAACATGGCCGGAAGGGGCACGGATATTATGCTTGGCGGCAATGCGCAGATGATTTTGCAAGAAAAACTTTTCAACCTAGGGTTGAATGAAGATGATTCTTCTCAACCAGAGGTTGAAAAAATTAAAGCTGAAATTGAGGCAAAAGTTGCTGAAAATAAAAAAGCGGTGATTGAGGCTGGGGGGCTTTATGTTCTGGGTTCAGAGCGTCATGAAAGTCGACGCATTGATAATCAGCTTCGTGGCCGTTCTGGTCGTCAGGGCGATCCCGGAAAATCAAAATTTTTCCTCTCACTTGAAGATGATTTGATGCGCATTTTTGGTTCAGAAAAATTGCAGGCAGTGCTTTCTAGGTTGGGGCTGAAGGATGAAGAGGCTATTTTTCATCCATGGATCACCAGCACGCTTGCCAAAGCTCAGCAAAAAGTTGAAAATCGCAACTATGAAATTAGAAAAAATTTGCTGAAATTTGACGATGTGGTGAATGAGCAGCGCAAAAATATTTTTGCTTTGCGCTCAGAAATTATGCGCGCAGAAAGTGTGTCGGACAAAATTTTGAAAATGTCGCTTGAGATCAATGAAGATTTGGTTGCGCGTCATGTGCCAAAAAATTCTTATTTTGAGCAGTGGGATATTGAGACGATTGATGCAGAGATTAAGCGGATCTATGGCCTGTCTCTTAACCTAAAAAATGAAGCGCAAAAAGAAAATATCACCGAAGTTGAAATTTTGGATTACATCAACCAAAATACATCAAATTTGTTTGCGAGCAAGGCGTCGCTGTATGGTGCGGAGGCTTTTGCGCAAATTGAGCGGCAGATTTTTTTGTTGACGATTGATTCGGAGTGGAAGGATCATCTTTTGTCTTTGGATAAATTGCGTTATGGAATCAACCTTCGTGCCTACGCGCAGAAGGATCCGCTGATTGAATATAAAAAAGACGCTTATAATTTGTTTGAAGATATGATGCTGCGTAAAGAAGAGCAGATTGTGAGCCGTTTGGCGCATGCGAGGTTTAGTGTTGAGGATGATTCTGAGATTGATTTGGTGGCGCAAGCTTCGCCAAAAAAAATGTTCGAAACTAGGAATGATCCAGCTTTTGCTTTACAAAATGATAATTCTGTGTTATCATCGCGCGTGCCTGTGAAGGCCAATTTTGCGGCGCAAGAACGTGATGCGCGCAATCCTGAAAGCTGGGGCAATGTGGGTCGAAATGAGCCTTGTCCTTGTTTGAGTGGCAAGAAGTTTAAGCATTGCCACGGGGTGGTTTAGGGGTTTAAATTTTAATGGGGGTGGGGTATGCCGTATGGTTCAAAAAAGCCAAGTGGTGAGAGATCGACGCAAAGCAATAACCTTGGGCGCGCATCTGGAGTTTCAGGAGCCTCTTTTGGCAACGGGTCACCTTTGAAGTCTCAACCTTCAGCCACTTTTGACGAGGCGGCAAGCCCGGGTGCTGGTTCAGCGCCAGCAGCCAGAAGAGAGTCTACTTCAGCATTGGATGCTGCAACTCCGGTACTTAATCGCTTTTCTAAAATTAACCAGAATGATTTAAACGGGCTTACTGGTGGTAAAGCTGGAGATTTTGGTCGCGCTCAAGGTGAATTAGATTTTGTGCCTCCATATGGCAATGATTCTTCGATTGCGGTATTTTTTTTCAGATTTTTAAGTGATGTTTTGCAGGATAATGCTAGGAGAGTTGGAGATGTTAAAGATGAAAAAAGTGGCAGAGTGATATCAAAGGGAAATTTAGATAGGCCGATTGTTATTAGTAAGAGAACTGAAGGATACAAGAAAGATCAAAAAGCGAAGGGGGTTTCGCACTCATTTTTTAAAACTCTAGATTTTCAAGATCCAGAGATTGTGCTGAAGCTTTTGTTGCAGGTGATGAAGTCTCCAAAATTAGTTGAATATTTAGAAAGATTGCAGACTCATGAAATTCAAATTGAGGAGCTTAATGCTCAAAGAGATGTTCTAAGGAGGGAAATTGACGCAGAAAGAGCACAGCATAGTGATTATGTTTCAAGTAAAGACACAATTGCAAGATTACGGGCAGAGCTTATAGAAAAAGGGAAAGAGATTGAGGGGCGCGATTCAGAGATTTCACAGCTAAAAACAGATTTAGGTAGCAAAAATGCGGAGTTGATTGAGGCTTTGCGAAAGCTTAAAGAGTCGGAAGAGGATAATGCTAAACAGAAAAAAGAAATTGCCAGCTTGAAAGAGGCTCTTGCGAAGCAGGATAGGGATGTGAAGGCCGAGAGAGATAAAGTTGCCGAGGATCGTAGAAAAGAAATTGAGCGTTTGAATGAGGCTCATAAGGAGGATCATGAAAAGGCTATTCGGCTTTTGAAGGATTCTAATCAAGACGCTATGGGTAGGCTGACTGAGGCTTACGAGGCAAGATTGAGAGAAGTTGGGGGTGCTGCTAGCGGTCGTCAGGCTGATGCTTCGCGTAAGGCCGAGGAAATGGGTGAGATGAAAGCCAGAATTGCGGATCTTGAGGCTAAATTGAAGCAATCTCAATCTGATTTAGGTCAATCACAGCAAAAGCTGCAAGAGGTTGAAGATGCAAGAGTGGTAAGGGAACAGACAATTGTGGGTTTTCTTAATAAAGAGGCTGAGGCTGCTGAGCAATTTAAGGCTGCTAAGGCGCAGTTGCAGGCCGCAGAGGGGGGAGTGGGTTCTCCTGCCAAGTCTGCTGCGGCTTCTCCGGCTGTAACTCGGAAAGCTAGTGGTGGTGTTGAGAGTGGGGATTTATTAATTGGAAGGGATACTCAGAGGCTTGAGCAGCTGTTGGAAAAGATGGAGCGGTTGAGGGAAAAAGTTTTGGAATTGGAGATGGCAAATATAGGACTTCAAAAAGATGCTGCATTGAGTGGTGATGATCTTGCGGGAAAAAATGCGCAGCTGGCGAAGCAGCTGCAGGATGTGCAAGGGGAGTTGGGTAGAATGAGGCAGCAATTGCAGCTAAAAGCGCAAGAGTTTGATAGTTTGCAGAGGGAAAAAGGTGCGATGGTAGATGCGCAAAAGCAAAAAGATCTTGAGGCTGAGCAGCAAAAGCAAACAGACATTAAGGCGCAGCTAAGAAGAGAGAACTTGCTTGATCTTCAATTGAATCAACTTGTTGACCAATCTCAGGTTGATCCGACAGATCAGAATAAAAATCCTTTTAATTTTTTAGCTTTGGAAAAAGCTGCTGAGGACGAGGGACTTGTGGAGATTAAAGAAAGGACTAATCGAAATGTGGCGAAGTTGGCTGCGGAGGGGGCTCGTTTGAAAGCTGAGCTTGAGAGATTGCAAAAAGCTGTGAATGATTTGCAGGGGCGAAATGGTCAGCGGCAGAGAGAATATGAAGAGGCGAGGATTGCTCGAGAGAATGAGTTGCATGCAAAAGAGGTTGAGGAATTGCAGCTGTTGGCTGGTGCAAAAAAGGCAGATGGTAGTAAGGGTTTGCTATTTCCTGCTGTAGAAACAGATGAGGGTGTCTTTGCTGCAAAAGATTTGGCGGCAATGGCAAAGAGAAATGATCAAGATTTAACAACGATAACAGAAAGAACTCGGCAATTGGTTGGAGAATATAACAGGGTGTTAGGAGAGTTTTCGAAGATGAATGATGCGAAAAGGGCATTGGATGGTGAGCATGCTAGTTTGAAAGATGCGGCTGCGCAGCTTCAGGGAAAATATCAAAGGCAAGGAGAAAAATTAGAAACTGCTAAGCAGGGTGAAAAGAAAGCCAAAGAGGATCTGAGTGCTTTGAATGCTGAAGTTGCAGAATTGAAGAAAACAAATACAGCTTTGCAGAGTGCTGCGAACGATTTGACGGAAAAGTTGAGAGTGGCAGAGGATAAAATTAAGAAAGAAGGTGAGAGGATGGCTGCAGAGGCAGATAAATTGAAGAGAGAGTTGAAAGAGGCTAGGCGGCAGGCTGCTTCTGCGGCTGGCGGGGCTTCGCAAGCTGATTTGGAGGAGGCGGCGAGACAAAAGGATGAGGCGTTGAGGCATATTGAAGGATTGCAGGCAGACAATCAGAGTTTGTTTGAGCGTAATAATTTTTTGCAGAGTCAGCTTAATGAACTTTTGAGAAATAGAGGAATTTCAGAAGAGGCGCATTTGAAAGCTATTTCAATAATAACTGATTCGCATAACAAGTTGATTGAGAGTCGTCCGCAAGTTGTTAAGAGTACTCATACTCATACAAGAACTGTTGAGAGGGGTGTTGCTGGTGGCGATTTGCATCATTTGGATCGAAGAGAGCGGAGGATTATGCCTGTTCTGGCTGATGTCGCTGCTGGTGTTGGTTCTCGAGTTGATGGTCGTCGGACTGAAGTGGCTGCGGTTGGCGGAGATGTTGCGCCTGTGGATCGGGCTGTTGGTGGCAAAAGAGGGGGATTTAAGAGCATAAATTATGAAGAGGTTTTTCGGGAGGCGGCTAAGCGAGATTTTGCAATGCAGTCTAAGGTGGAAGCGACTGGGGAGGAAGATTTGAGCGATAAAGAGAGTGCTTTTTTTAGGGCTTTAATTGTTGGTGCGGCTGTTTCTGATAAGAAAATGCAAAAAGATTTTGAGATTCAAGAGATTGTTGCTGAAAATGGCGTTCTTCAGACTGCTCAAAGAGTTGCAGTGGACAATTTTAAACAGGTTCTTGTGGAATGGTATGGATTAAGAGAAAAAGAAGGATCTTCGTTGGTGGGCAATGTGTTTAGAAGGGATCCAAATGCTTTAAAATGGGCGAAGGATAAGCTTGAAAGTGGCAAAGTGCCGCCTTCTGTAAGGTATGAAGAGCCTAGCACAGAGCCTGCTCGTGTTGTGATTGAGCGATTGGAGAGTTATCAACAAGGTAGGGCGCAGGGGCCTAGATAGTTTTATTTAATGGATAAATTTATGAGCAAGACAGGTAGTAATTCAGGCGGTGCAGGACAAGGTAGA
>CAYPUN010000057.1:0-4909 GCA_964413985.1 uncultured Rickettsia sp.
TGTTGGCGTCACTTATTTGCTTGCAACCTCGTCTCTTGGCGTTTATGGCATCATCATCGCGGGCTGGGCCAGCAACTCAAAATATGCCTTTCTTGGCGCCATTCGCTCTTCGGCGCAGATGATTTCTTATGAAGTTTCAATCGGCCTGATCATTATCACCGTAGTGCTTTGCGCTCATTCTCTGAACTTGACCGACATAGTTTTAGCACAAAAAAATCATTGGTTCGTGTGGCCATTATTGCCAATGTTCGTCATCTTTTTCATCTCAGCTTTGGCCGAAACAAATCGCCTGCCATTTGATCTTCCCGAAGCAGAATCTGAGCTTGTTGCCGGCTATAACGTTGAATATAGCTCAATGCCATTTTCACTGTTTTTCTTGGGCGAATATGCCAACATGATTTTAATTTCATCATTTGCCGCAATCTTGTTTTTGGGTGGCTGGCTTCCCCCTTTTGACAACGCCTTTTGCAACGCCATTCCAGGGCTGGTGTGGTTTGTGCTCAAAATTTTCTTACTGCTTTTCACTTTTATTTGGGTGCGCGCCACCTTGCCGCGCTATCGCTACGACCAATTAATGCGCTTGGGTTGGAAAGTTTTCCTACCAATCTCACTCCTTTGGGTTGTAGGCACCGCAGCTTTTATAATTTACGCTTAATTTCATGCAACTATTTAGATCAGCTTACCAATTTTTGCTCAAAGAAATAATCATCGGCCACGCGCTCACTTTAAAATATTTCTTCAAGAAAAAAGTCACAATAAACTATCCTTACGAAAAAGGCCCAGTAAGCCCGCGCTTTAGAGGCGAGCACGCTCTGCGCCGCTATCCAAATGGCGAAGAACGCTGCATCGCCTGCAAATTGTGCGAAGCAATTTGCCCTGCGCAAGCAATCACAATTGAAGCTGAAGAGCGCGCCGATGGCAGTCGCCGCACCACACAATACGACATCGACATGCTAAAATGCATCTATTGCGGCTTGTGCCAAGAGGCCTGCCCTGTTGACGCCATCGTTGAAAGTCAAAATTTCGAATTTTCAACCGAAACACGCGAAGAGCTTTATTATAACAAAGAAAAGCTGCTTTCAAACGGCGATCGTTATGAATATGCGCTGCGCAAAAACATCGAATCTGATATCAATTATAGATAATTATGGAATTTACATCAATTTTATTTTACTTATTCTCTTTTGTTTTAATCTCATCAGCCCTTGTGGTTGTAAGCACCAGAAATGCTGTTCATTCTGTGATGTTTTTGATTTTAGCATTTTTTAACGCCGCCGCACTTTTTGTTTTGCTTGGCGCAGAATTTTTGGCAATGCTGCTGATCGTTGTCTATGTAGGCGCCATCGCGGTTTTGTTTTTGTTCGTAGTGATGATGTTGAACGTTGATAACAGCGTTATCAAAAAAACCATTCGCCTGCAAACGCCTTTGCTGCTTTGCGTTGCGCTTGTTTTCTTCCTCGAAATTTTTCTCATTTTAAAAGTTTCGTCAATGCCAATTTATCGCACCGCAACGCTTTATTCTAGCACGGCTGAGCCAAACAATGTCAAAGCTTTGGGCAATATTCTCTACACCAAATTTTTCCTACCATTTCAAATTGCCGGCGGCATTTTGTTTGTGGCCATGATTGGCGCAATCGTATTGACACTTAGCGAAAAAAATCGCTTCATCAGAAAACAAAAAATCAGCGACCAAGTCTTGCGCAACAAGGCCAACTCGCTTGAAATTGTCAAAGTAAAAATAGGAGAAGGAATCGAAATATGATCACAGGAATCACGCTTAGTCACTTTACAACTCTGTCGCTATTGCTCTTTGTTATTGGCTTGAGCGGCATTTTTATCAACCGCAAAAACATCATTTCTTTGTTGATGTCAATTGAGCTGATGTTGCTTGCAGTCAATATAAATTTCGTCGCCTTTTCATCTTTTTTGCAAGATTTGAATGGACAAGTTTTCGCAATTTTTGTTCTGACCGTTGCAGGCGCCGAAGCCGCGATTGGCTTGGCTATTTTGGTGGTTTACTTCAACAATCGTCGCGATGTTGAAACCACAAATATTTCTTCACTAAAAGGATAAAATTTAATGCAAAAATTTCGATTTATAATCGCAGTTTTTTTTGCTATTTTTTTTGTTACCATCCACGCAAAACCGCTCTACGCCTCGTTTCGCCCCATAGACGAAAATAAATGCCCCGTTGCCAAACAAACATCTGATCAAATTTTGCGCGCCGTGATAGACAAAGATCCAAACGTTATTGGCTCGCTTTCAAACTGCATCAAACACAATCACCGCTTGGTTTTTCAGGCCTGCCTGATTGATCCATCACAACTTCAAAATGCCGACAACATCTTTCGCAATGACGAAAATTTTGTGGCACGCCTAGTGAAAGTTAATCCCGAAATTTTAAAATATATCGCTGACGATTTAAAAAATGACGGCAATTTTTTCGAGAACATGTCTTATCTAAATCGCGATGCCCTCAAATATGCTGGCCCCAAACTGCTTAACAGCAAGCCTTTCATGGAAAAAATGATTCACGCAGATTCGCGAAATTATATGTATGCCTCAAATCGTATTAAAGAAATTCCCGCAATGATTGAAAGTGCCTTTAAGGATGACGGCTTGTTGCTGGCACACGCTCCAGACTCAGTCAAGGGCAATCGCAAATTTGTTAAAATTGCAGTTAAATCAAATATTGATGCAATCAACTTTGCTGCCGACAATTTAAAAAATGACATCGAGCTAAAATTAATTATCGGTCTGAAGCCAGAGCTACCAAGACTTTCAACACTTGAGAATTTTTTATCTAGAAATTATATCACCGAAGAAAAAGATCGAAATATCGGCTTGATAGTTGACAAAAAAACAAAATTTGCGAAGAAAAATCGCTTGGTTAATCGCGATTATATCACAAAATGGCAGCGTCTTTCGCAATTTAATGGTTATGTTTTTCGCGAAAATTTACATCTCTTAACCGCTGAAAACCGCAACAATCCTGTGCGCTTTGCACAAGATTTAAAAAAATATCCTGATTTGGTCAAAAAAATTAAAAAGTTTTTTTTGCAACGCCACATTGACGAGAGCACAATTGACGACCTTTCGCTGACCTATTTGTGGAAAATAAAAGACAAGCCCCTCACCCTCGCCTTCAATTTATATTTGTTGCGCGACAGCAACGACAGCGAGCTTGGAGCCCAATATGCCAGCATCACCTCACTCACCGCCATTGCACAAAAAACCGACAAAGAATGGCATTTTAGCGTGCTGCAAGCAATTTTTGATAGCGAGACGAGAATGGATCCAACCTACGAAGATGGGCACAAAAAGTATATTCTGCAAGATTTGTATTTTGCGAATAAGCGCGATAAAAATCCGCAATTAATTTTTAGAGTTGAGGATAAATTTATCGAATATTTTGAAATTTTTAGCGAGCAAAAAGGCGGAAAATACAAATTGCTTTATCGCATTGACCCGTTGAAAAACAAGGATGATAACGGTGATTTTTCTGATTTAGATTTTGGGCATATTTTTTAGGGTTTATACCCAATAATTTTGTTATAATTTTTAGCGATAAACCTCAAGAAACACCCCTCCATCATTTGCAAATTTTTGCCAACAATTTTCCAGCTTTATTTTTAGTTTCATCTGCAGCCTTTATTGCCAAGGCTTCAAACTCTTTTAGCGGCGCGCTGTTTTGTGTGCTAAAAAAATCTTTACCATCAAAATCAAAAATTGTGGTGCGCAAATTTAGCTCGCCATTTTCAATTTTGCAATGTGCTGAAATTGGCGTTTTGCAAGACGCCTCTAGCTCGCGCAAAAATATTCTTTCGCAGACAACGCGAGCCTCGCTTTCTTCATCGTTGATTTTTCTGACCAAATCGTAAATTTCTGGCTTGTTTTTGCTAATTTGAATTGCAAGCGCACCTTGTCCAGCCGCTGGCAGCATGACTTCACAAGGGATAATATTTTTTTTGTCGATATTTTTTTGCAAGCGCTCAAGTCCGCAAAGCGCTAAAATTGTGGCATCGACCTTGTTTTGCGCCAATTTATCTAGCCTTGTTTCAACATTGCCACGAAAATTTACAATTTGCAAATCGGGGCGGATTTTGAGCAAAATCGCTTTGCGTCTGGCCGACGAAGTGCCTACAACAGAGCCTTGCGGCAGCTCTGCAATGGCACTGAATTTTTGTGAAATAAAATAATCGCGCGGGTCAAGTCTTTTGGTGAAGGCGGCAATTTGTGTTTCTGGATGAACCGCCGGAGGCACGTCTTTGGCAGAATGAACGGCAATGTCGATTTTGTTTGTCAGCAAAAATTCCTCAAGTTCTTTGATAAAAAGTCCTTTGCCTCCAATATCTGCAAGGTTGCGATCTTGAATTTTGTCGCCCGAAGTTGTGATTGGAATTATTTCGATTTGATCTTGAGTGAGGCCAGTGCTTTTGAGCAACAGATTGTTTTGCAGCAATAGATTTTTTACCTCAGCAGCCTGAATTAGCGCTAGCTTACTGGCTCTAGTTCCGATTCTAATTTTCTGTGAGGATTTAATCATTGAATTTAAATCAATAAAAAAGGCGGACCAAGAGCCCGCCAGCTTTAAATCTCTAGGGCGCGCGTGCAAAACGCTATTAAGCCCTAGTGAAAAAATTAGCCTTGTCTAGCTTTAAATCTTGGGTTCACTTTGTTGATCACAAAAAGACGGCCTTTTCTGCGCACGATTTTACAGTTTTTGTCTCTTTTTTTAGCCGATTTTAGCGAGTTGAAAATTTTCATATTTTTTAAAAATTAAGGTGGAGCGTTTATAACATTTTGGTCCTCGTAAGGGAGGGATTATTGACGCTGCGCGTCAATTGCAATTATCTTGCCGATGGCAAGCTAATTGTCGAACCTGAATTAAATTCGGGGGTTCGAATCC
>CAYPUN010000057.1:5009-9027 GCA_964413985.1 uncultured Rickettsia sp.
CTTGCCGATGGCAAGCTAATTGTCGAACCTGAATTAAATTCGGGGGTTCGAATCCTACTCAAGAGTTTTTACAAATTTTGGCTCCTTGGGAGGGATTATTAACGCTGCGCGTCAATTGCAATTATCTTGCCGATGGCAAGCTAATTGTCGAACCTGAATTAAATTCGGGGGTTCGAATCCCACTCAAGAGTTTTTACAAATTTTGGCTCCTTGGGAGGGATTCGAACCCCCGACCAAGTGATTAACAGTCACTTGCTCTACCACTGAGCTACCAAGGAATAAACTAATTTAATCAAGAAACTTTAACCGAAACAACGGAGGTTTATTGTAAAATCGTTAAAACTAATTTCTGCGATCACCAAAGAATCGAAGCATCATGATAAATAGATTGATGAAATCCATATAAAGATTAAGCGCACCTATAACCGCAAGCTTCGCAGTTGTTTCACTGTCAGAAGAATGGTAATAGGATTGTTTAATTTTTTGTGTATCATAAGCGGTGAGACCTGTAAAAATCAGGACTCCGACTGCAGATAGTGCAAAATCAAAAGCTTGGCTTTTTAAGAAAATATTGACGATAAAGCCAATCATCAAGCCAATTACGCCCATTATAAGGAACGATCCAAAACCAGTCAAGTCTTTTTTGGTGGAATAGCCATAGAGGCTCATTGCGCCGAAGGTTGAAGAGGCGATGAAGAACGTGCGAGCAATGCTGGCGCCGGTGTAGGTGATGAAGATGGTTGACAAAGACAATCCTAGCAAGGCTGCATAAACCCACAGATATGTTTTGGCTTGCGCGCTTGAAATTGAATTGAATTTATAGGTGAAAAAGAAAACGAAAATTAGTGGCGCAAACATCACAAGCCAAGCAAGTGGCGTGCCGAAAATGGCTGACATCAAGGCTGGAGAATTGCCAACAACAAAAGCAGTTACGCCAGAAATTGCCAAAGCAATTGCCATGAAATTGTAAATTTTGAGCATATAGTCGCGAAGGCCCGCATCGTATGATACGCCGGCAGCGGCTGAAGCAAAAGATGAAGATCTATTTTGGCGGATGAAGTCTGACATTGCAATCTCCTTAATTTATGTTTATAGTGAAAACTTCACTTGTAACAAGAAGTTCGCTAAAGATAATTCTTTATAACTATTTTTTCAAGGCAATTTTTCAATTTTCATGTCGGAAGCGCAAAAAATAAAAAAAATTATTGCAATTATTGGGCTGATGGGCGTAGGTAAAACAACGCTTGGTGGCAAGTTGGCGGAAAAATTGGGCTATTATTTTGTTGATTCTGACCTTGAAATTGAAGATCGCGAACAAAAATCGATTAGCGAAATTTTTGGCACCCATGGCGAAAAATATTTTCGTGAAGTTGAAAAAGAGGTGATTAAAGAAATTGTGGCGCGTGATGAAAATATTGTGCTGTCCCTTGGTGGTGGCGCGTTTATGATTGATGAGGTGCGACAAATTTTGCAACAAAAGGCAATTGTAGTGTGGCTTGAAGCGCCAATTGACGTGATTTTGCACCGTTTGAGCAGCAAAACAAATCGCCCACTTTTGAACAGCAAAAACCGTCGCGAAGTGTTGCAAGAGTTGATGTTGAAACGTTATCCAATCTATGAATTGGCTGATTTAAAAATTGAAACGGCGCTTGGCACGCAAGAAACCTCGATTAACAAGATTATAAATTTGCTAAAATAATGATAAAAATTGATTGTAAAAAAGTTTTTGGAGTGGCTTGCGACTTTGAGGTTAAAGGCTTTGCGGCGTCTAGTCAATATGTTCCGGCAGTTGATGCAAATTATGTTTTTGACAAGGACACAACCTTGGCGATCCTTGCTGGCTTTGCTTTCAACCAACGTGTGTTGATTCAGGGAATGCATGGCACGGGCAAATCTACGCACATTGAGCAAGTGGCGGCGCGCCTCAATTGGCCTTGCTTGCGCGTCAATTTTGATTCGCAAATCACGCGCCTTGATTTGGTGGGAAAAGATGTTATTGCGCTCAAAAATGGCAAGCAAATTACAGAATTTAAGGAAGGTATAATCCCTTTCGCGCTTAGAAACAACATCGCTCTGGTCTTTGATGAATATGATGCAATTCGCACTGATGTTTCGTTTGTGATTCAGCGTTTGCTTGAAGAAGAGGGAAAATTTTCGCTGCTTGAAGAAAATGAAATTATCTCGCCAAGTCAGCATTTTAGGCTGTTTGCAACGTCGAACACTTTGGGTGCGGGTGATGATCTTGGCATTTATCATGGCACAAATTTGATTAATCAAGCGCAGATGGATCGCTGGAATATCGTGGCCGCGCTCAACTATTTGGACGAAAAACACGAGATTGAAATTTTGCTAAAAAAACTGAATTTCTTGAATTCTAAATTACATCAAAACACGGCTGCGTCTATGGTGCGCTTGGCTAATTTGACGCGCGAATCTTTTAGAAATGGCGATATTTCAAATTTGATTTCGCTGCGCACGCTGATTTCTTGGGGGCGCAATATCGAAATTTTTGGCTCGATCAAGCAGGCGTTTATTTTGAGTTTTTTGAATAAGGTGGTGGATGAAGAGAAGCTGGTGCTGCGCGAGTTTTATCAGCGCGTGTTTGGTGAAGAGGTTTAGGTTTTTTGCACCAAAAACCACTTGTTGTGAGGGAAGAAATAATGCCCCAAATAGCTAGAGGCGTCTAGCGCTTTTTGCTTGACGAATTGTTTAGCGGATGATGTTTGAAGACCAATTCTTTCAATTTTGAATCTAAAATGTGGGTGTAAATTTGCGTCGTCGAGATGTCGCTGTGGCCAAGCAGCTCTTGCAAAATGCGCAGATCGACGCCATTGTCAAGCAAATGTGATGCAAATGAATGGCGTATGGCGTGAGGGTGGACGCGGCTTGGATCGAGATTTGCTTTTATTGCCAAAGCTTTGAGAAGGCCGTGAAAGCCTTGGCGTGTAAGGTGTTGCGATGTTTCTGCTGCTGCATTTTTTCCACCAAAAAACAACCAAGGTGATTTTTCGTAGCCCATATTTTTGCGCAACTCTAAATAACGCTGCAATATTGCCATTGCTGATTTGTTGAGGGGTGCGATGCGCTCTTTGCTGCCCTTTCCTTTGATGAGTAAATAATTTTTTAAGCCGCTATTTTCTTTTTGAATTGCGGCAAGTGGAAGTGAAACTAATTCACTAACACGAAGGCCTGCGGCATATAGAACCTCAAGCATGCAGGCCATTCTTATTCCAAGTTCAGAATCGTCTTTATTTGCAGTTTCTAGCAGCTGCAACATTTCTTCTTTGGTGAGTGCTTTTGGCAAAATAAGATTTTTTTTTGGCGCTTCAAAATCTTTGAGAGGGCTTGATTTTATTAGCTTCTCGTCTTCTAAAAATTTATAGAAATTTTTGAAGCAAGAAATTTTTCGCGCAATTGAAGAGTTGCGTAAATTTTCTTTGTGTAAAAAATGGAGATATGATTTGATGTTCTCGGGGCTTGCAGTTGTAAGGCTGGTTGGTTTTTGTAAAAATTTTTCTAAGAGGTCTAAATCTTTTTGATAAGACAAAATTGTGTTTTGCGCCAGACCTTCTTCGGCTTTTAATTTTTGTAAAAAAATTGTTACCGAATTAGAGCTCATATGGTTTTTTGCTGTTTAATTCTTTGGGGTTTTTTGGCTCACAAATGTTTACTTTGTTTTTGATGTCGATTTCTATGGACATTGCGTGTGGGGCTATTTTGGTTTCGCTGCTAAATAGGAAAAGGACGAGGCTTAGCATAGCGACAAGGCTGAACCAGAAAATTAGTTGCTTGAAAAGCTTTGCAAGCTTGCTGTCTGTTGTGTTGTGGAACATAAGTTGGAATGTTGGATTGTCATTTATATCTGACAAAGTGTGAGTGTTAAATTTTGACTTGAGTCTCACCTACCATGCCCCTACGGCAACCTCTTCAAAGAGCCGGGGGCGTCTCTTTGAAGAGCTAAGCGGGGCATGGTAGGTGAGACTCAAGTCAAAATTTAACACTCACACTTTGTCAGATA
>CAYPUN010000058.1:0-8956 GCA_964413985.1 uncultured Rickettsia sp.
TCGCGCGCAATTTCTAAAAAATTTTCAACACTCATTTCTTGGTCATTTACAACCTCTTCGATTCGTTCTAGCTTATCTTGCAAAGACTCACCATTTTGAACATATTCAGAAATTTTTTTAAAATTTTTATTATCCATATTTATTTATTTTTTTTATCTTCCAGAGCTTGATATTGCTGCCACCCAGCTTGATAGGCAGAATTTGAACGAACATTTTTTGCGAAAGATTTTTGGTTGGTGCCGTCAGTTTTTTTATAAAAAGAATTTACGTTATCTTGAAATTTTTTTTGCGGGCCATCGATCTGAACACGCTCTGCCACTTGCTGCGTGGCTTTTGCAATTGTTGGATCGATTTTGTCTTTGATTGCTGGATTGAAAATTTTGGTGATAAAATTTGTGGTGTTGACAAAAAAATCCATCACTTGCGCGCTGGTGAAATCTCCGGTTCCGTGCACGTCGCGCGTGAGTGCAAGCAGTTCAAAATAGCGCGCAAAAAGTTCGGACAAAAATTGATTTGACTCATAAGCTTTGAGCGCGTCAAACATCAATCTTTTTATTTCGGCGTCAAGTGCAACAAAGCCAGATTTGCGCAGGTCAAGGCCGGCGTGCTTCGCGGCGAAATCTTTGTTGCTTTGCGCGGCTTCGTGTTTTTCTTTTATGACAGCAAAAATATTTGGAACTTGCAAATCAACGCTCAAACATTGGTTGAATTCCCTACCCAAATCAACGCCACTTTCAAACTCGAGAGCGTGCGCCATTTCGTGCGCCATCACGTTGTGCTTAAAATTTTTGATGATGATTGTTTTTTTAATTTGGCGCGAAAATTTTCCTAAAATTGAATTGAAAACTTTGTTTTGTTCGGTGAGATAGCACCCAAGATTTGTGTCCCAACCCTTGATAATCTTCACTTCGAAGCTGAGGTCTTGTTCTTGTAATTTTGTTAAAATTAAATCGAGGCCGTCTTTAAAAATTTCAATGCGATAGAGATCGCAAAAAAAACGGATGAATTTTTCAGATTCGTCGGCGCCTTCAAACTTGAGGCGTGGCGCAAATATTTTTGGCAATAAATCTGTCATATTTTATTTCAAATTTAAGGCTTTGCCTTTGTTTAAATTTCTATTTAAAGTCGAAATTGTATCAAATAAATTATTTTTTCAACGGTTTGCAATAAAGTTCTAACCTGTGCCCAACCAGCTCATAGCCCATATCGGCAGCAATTTTATCTTTCAATTTTTCTAATTCCAAATTAAAAAATTCATAAACTTTTCCGGTTGAAACATCGATCAAATGATCGTGATGCTCGCCCTCCTCCATCGTTTCGTAGTGCGCTTTGTTGGTGCCGCCAAATTCGTGTTTTGCGATGGCGCCGCATTCTTCGAGCAATTTTAGGGTGCGATATACTGTGGCGATGCCAATTTTGCTGTTGATTTTGTTGGCGCGGCGCAGCACCTCCTCTACGTCGAGGTGGTCTTTTGAATCAGATATAATTTTGGCAATAATGCGCCGATTTTCGGTTAATTTTACGCCACTTTTTTGGCATAATTCTTCAATTTTTTGCAACATATTGAATTTAAATTGATTTTTTAGTTGTTTCATGCAATAATACAGCGAACTTTAATCTTTACTACTGCGTATGACAAAAAATCGCAACAAAAATATAGAGGAAATTTCATATTCACTCACTTTTGATGATGTTCTTTTAAAACCGGCATTTTCAAATGTCTTGCCTTCTGACGCTGACACCAAAACAAAAATTACAAAAAATATCGAGTTGAACGTGCCGATTATTTCGGCGGCGATGGACACTGTCACTGAATCGCGTTTGGCAATTGCAATGGCACAGTGCGGTGGCATTGGCTGCATTCACAAAAATTTGTCGATCAAAGATCAGGCGGATGAAGTTCGTCGTGTCAAAAAATTTGAATCAGGTGTTGTCACCAATCCAGTGACCATCACGCCTGATGCCACTTTGGGTGATGCGCTAAATTTGATGAAAGAATATGGAATTTCGGGAATTCCTGTTGTGAAAGAAGGCAGCAAAAAACTGGTGGGAATCCTTACTAATCGCGATGTGCGCTTTGCTGTTGACAAAAAACAGCCAGTGAAAGAATTGATGACAAAAAGTGGTTTGATCACCGCCAGACAAGGCGTCAGCAAACAAGAAGCGCGCGAATTGCTGCACAAAAACAAAATTGAAAGAATTATTTTGGTTGATGCAAGCGGCAATTGCGTTGGCTTGATGACTGGAAAAGACATCGAAAAAACTAAACAATTTCCTCATGCGGTGAAAGATAAAGACGGCCGCCTGCGCGTTGCTGCTGCCACTTCTGTTGGCAAAGACGGCATCAAACGTGCTGAAGCTTTGATTGAAGCTGGAGTTGATATATTGGTGGTTGACACTGCTCACGGACACTCTGCTGGCGTGATTGAAACGGTGCGTCAAATCAAAAAATTATATCCAAAACAAGATATTATTGCTGGCAATATTGCCACCAAAGAAGCTGCTAAAGCCTTGGTGGAAGCTGGTGCAGATGCTGTTAAAGTTGGCATTGGCCCTGGGTCAATTTGCACAACGCGTGTGGTTGCGGGCGTTGGCGTGCCTCAACTTTCGGCGATTATGGATGTGGTGGAATATTGCAACGCGGTGAAAATTCCTGTTATTTCTGACGGCGGAATTCGCTTTTCGGGCGATTTGGCGAAGGCCATTGCCTCTGGCGCGTCTTGCGTGATGCTTGGCGGCTTGCTTGCTGGTGCCGAAGAAACTCCCGGAGAAATTGTGCTGTTTCGTGGCAGATCATATAAAGTTTATCGCGGCATGGGATCGCTTGGCGCAATGGCTCGCGGCTCTGCTGATCGTTATTTTCAAGCTGATGTTGCTGACAAAATGAAATTGGTGCCAGAAGGTGTTGAAGGCCGCGTGCCTTACAAAGGCTCGGTTGCGGATGTGTTGCATCAATTGGTTGGCGGGTTGAAATCGGCGATGGGCTATACTGGCAACGGCACAATTGAAGAGATGCGCGAGAATTGCAATTTTGTTCGCATCACCAATTCGGGCCTGCGCGAAAGCCATCCGCATTCAATTACGATCACTTCGGAATCTCCAAATTATACTACTGAGAGCTAGAAAAACATGGGTGCTGTCACTTTCATGACAAAACAGCGCTGTTTTTTTGTTGACTATTATTCTTGTTGAGTTTAACAAATCTTAAAGACATCCACATAAATAAAAACAATACTCAATTGCCGTTTTTTATAAATTGGCAGAAAAAATAGATTATGGATTCGAAAAAATTACCACCGAAGTCTCAAGGACCAGCTTCTCGAGCTGGAGCTGGAGCTGGAGCTGCGGCAGCGGTTGCGGCGGCTGGAGCAGCGGCGGCAAGCAATTTTGATGATGCTGATGAAAACGAACAGCAAGAAAAATTAATAAATTTAGCACAAAATCTCCTTCGTCGAATAAGAGAAACTGCAACGAAACCACTGAGAACCGTTGACGCTATTGCCTCTGGGGAAGAGATGGATTTATTGAAAAAATATTGCGAAAACAACACAATAATAGAACATGTTGCGCAAATTCTTCAGCAAGATGGGGGGAAGGCTGCTGGAACCAGCCTGTTTTCTGTTCACTGCACCTTGAGGGCCTTGATACAGACATATTATCAAGAGGGAAATTTTATTTTGGCGCTTAAGGCGACAAAATTATTTGAAGATGTTGTTAGAGATTTTGAAGTTGATGATGAAAGACAGAAAATACAAACGTTATTAAATTTGGTGGCGGTTAAAACTTATAATATTTTCTTCACCGCTGTTTTGCACCCAAATGCGTCGTTGAAAATTAATGATCGGGCTCTTTTTGAGGTTTTTGGCAAAGATCACGAGATGTTGCAAAACAAATTTTTTCTTGCGATTTTTAAAGATGATGTGGATCGCGAAGAAAATGGTGTTCGCATTGCAATGGCGCTAAAAATTTTGCAATTGCAATTGCGGCAAAAAAATGTTGATGAGCTGTGCGATGGCTTTTCTGATTTGCAATTATATGATGGTTTGTTAGATGCGGAAACGGAGCTTTGTGAAGAACATTGCGACTTGTTGTTGCTGTATAAAGAACTGGCGCAATTTAATGATTTTTCTGCGAGCGCGCATCGGGAATTATTTGTTAAATTTAAGGGCTTGGTTGAAAAATCTTATCCGAATTTGCAACAAATTTTGGCGCAAAAAAAGATGACACAAGCTGAGGGCGAAAGGTTTCGTGGAGAGATTTTAGATTTTTCAACGAGAGATTCTAGTCACCAGCTGCTTGAGGCTTTTGTTGCGCTTCGTGGCAATCTTGGGGAGGAAGAGGTTGAGATTGAGATGTTGCAAAATAGTGGCAGCTATGTTGCCAGTGGAAATTTTGCCAATCAACTCGCTGGGGTTGAAAAGGATGAGCGAAGCAAGGCAAAATTGCATTATGTTGCTGCAAATTTTGGCAATGCCGCTTCGCAATTGGCAACTAGAAATTTTTCGATTAGTTTGCATAATCGCAAAGATAACGATGGTGAGATAGCTAGAATTGCAGCGGTTAAACCGCAAAATTTTGCGCCAGAAGAAATTGCATTTTTGAAATCTAGGCCTTTCAGCCATGCAGCTAGAAGCAAGTTGTTGTTGATTGAGGAATTTGGTTGCGAAGAATTAAAAGAAGCGCAAATTGTTGAATTGCAACAGAAATATGCCGCGATTTCTACGCTTGATCCAAATTTGGTGATGCGTCAAATTTATCTTGATGTTGGGCTTTATTCTTTGCAAAAAGATGCATTTCTCAAAGCGGCGCTCAAGATAAAAATTTGCGAGAATATTGAAAAATTAAAAAGCGCGAATTTTAGAGTTGATGAAAGCTATCTTGAGATAGCGCCAGCATATTCTGATTGTGTATCAAATTTTGTGAGAAAAGAGCGAGGAATAGACGAGCAATTCAAGGCAAAAATTTCTCTTCAGCTTGCGTCTGCGCAATTGAGGGCATTGCAGCATGAGTCGGGAAAAGTTCATGGGGCAATGCAAGTGCAGCAGCCTCAAGTGCGAGCTGGCAAAAGTAAAAATGGGCAAGATGAAAAAATTGCGAGAGTTAAAAAAATATTGGATGAATTTTGTGATATTGAAGCAATTGATGGCGGTTATTTGGATCTTATTTTAAGCGAGGTTGAGGGAAATTCAGGCAAACAAGATCATGAGATAGCGCTGATTGTACTTGAAGAAGTTTTTTCTAATCCTGAATTAGTGCAAAATGAGGATGTTGTGCAAAATGCTCGCTTGTCTTTGTGCACGCGAGCTATCAATGCGCTGTTGATAAAATATTTTCCTGCGGATAAAAAATATAACGATAAGAAAAAATATTATAAATCTTGGCAAATAAATTATGATCGCAAAACAAGAAAAATAGATTTGGTGGCAGCTCTTGAAAAATGCGAAATTGGAGACGATGATGGCCACAATGAGATTAGGCCATATTTAGAATCTAGGATTGCGCAGTGTAAGCTTTTGCGGGGAAGCTTGGATGATATAGAAAAAGCCCTTGGGGGAGTTGGCGCGAACAGCAAATTAACAGGCAATGAAAAACTTCTTGTTGAAAACGAGCTAAAAAGCTTGAGGATTTATAAGCAAATCGCAAAATTTGGTGGCGATTTTTCTTCGCTTCAAAAAGCGGGAAATCAAATATTGTTTGAAACACTTGATGAGCGTTTTAAAATATCATATCCAAATGCCGCAACTCAAAAAAGCGCTGGACTTCCTAATGAAAAAAAATTATCAACATCAATAAAAGATCTCGCTTCAAGCAATTTTCAATATAGCCAAGAAAGCGATTTGACACCTTTTCCGCTCACGGTGGTGCAAGCAGCTCTGGAAAATGAAATTGTGGAAAAAGCGAAATCTTGTGGCGTTGAGCCTGCTTGGCTTGAAGATAATTGTGATCCAATTGAAGCGGCGAGAATTGCTCTTGATATATTTCAAGATTATGAAACTTATAAGCAAAATAACCTAGCCGTTGGAATCCCCGCCGATTATCTTGAAATTGCAGCAAATTGTGGCAATGGAAATGCGCAGTTTTTATATGCCAGATTTCTTGATCCTGCTTCTGGCGAAAGTTTGGATGGGGTGGAAAAAAATTCTAAATTGGCGCAGTTATTTTATTCTCTGGCAAGGCAAAATGGCGTGGCGCAGGCCTTTGAGCAGCAAGCGCAAAGGATTGCAAATGCAAGCCCAGAAAAAGAAGAAGATTTAGAATTTTTGCGACAAAATATTTGCGATGTAAATGCATTTGCGAAACTTATTTTGGCAGATGAGTTGAAGGCGCCAAAGACAGATTTGCAAGGGATGGAGCAACAAATTGCTTTATATGACACGACCAATGAAGTGAGTGCGAATATTGCATTTCGTCAATTATTTTTGCTGATTAATATTCATCAAATTGTGGGTGAATCAGCTCGAAAACCATATAAAAGGCTTATCGGCGAAAAATTAGAGATTATTAAAAATTCTAGCACTGAAACTGATAAAGCATATTTGACTGTGCAAGATGTTTATTTGACCAATATTGCAGAATTTGTGATGAGCAATCCTGATATTTTGGATGCAGAAATTTTGGAAATTATTTTGTCGCATAATGAAAAATTGCAGCAGAAAGTTTCTGAATTTCAAGATGAGGATTTGCGCAAAGAAGCTGTGGGTATGGTTGCGTCTGCCGTTAGAAAAGCCAGTGCGAAAGTTGATGAGGAGGAGGTGAGGCAAAAAAAAGAAAGAGCTGAGGCGGAAGCGAGGCAAAAAAAAGAAAGGGGAGAATTTGAGCGGGCAATAAAAGATGGTGCAAATAAAATGGTGCGAGCTAGATATGAAAAAAGAAGATTGGAACAGCTTCAAGATGAATTGCGGCAGCGTTTAGAAAATCTTAAACATGAAATTTATGAGCAAATAACAAGAGGGGAAGCAAGAGAGGTTGCGGAAGAATTTATACAAGACCTTGAGCGGCAAACAGAACTTTTAACGGATGATCTTTTGAAAGAATTGATGCGCGAGGAATCAAAGGATATGTCACGAGAGATTCTAAAAGAAAGGACAAAAGAGCTAGAGCGAAAAGAGCGGGAGAAAAATTTTCAAGAAAAATGCCAACTTGCTTGCAACACAGTTGTTGCAAAAAGTGCTGATGAAATTGTGGCTTTAAATGAAAACGAAGCTGGTGCGGTTAAATTTTTTATGGATTTGTGCGAGAATGCAAAGTCTGATGCTTTTGACTTAGCGCTGCAAAATAAAGTTTCTCTTCTGGCGAGGCACAACCAAGCTCTTGCAAATGGGCAAAATCTTGGCGAGCTTAGAAAAACAGCAATTGCACTTTTGCGCAGCGATGGCGCAAGTGAAGATGCGCAAGAGCTATTGGCAGAAATTGCAAAACAGAAAAATGAAAAAGGTTTTGACGAAGAGATGGAAAAACTTTTCAAACAAGCCGAAATGCTGACTTTGCGCGCCAGAATTGGTTTGCCAAAAAGTTTGCGCGCAATGCAATATTGGCAGCAGCAAAATTCTTTGGCAGAAAATGAGGTCGAGCTCTGTGCAGATGATTGCGAAATGATTATAGATTTTCTTGCGCAAAATGCTCAACAAGAAAATGATGGTGCAATCAAGGCAGGATATGAGTTGCTGATATTGGAATATATTAGAAAAATTTCTGTTCTCAAAAATTTTGATCACCAACATTATCAACAATATTTGATTGAAACCGCGCAAGATTTTGACAATGCAAAAATTTATCGCGCTGCTGCTTTTGGGCTTTTGGTGGGAATATTGGAAAATGAAATTCAAACAAATCGAAGATTGAGCGCGGTGCAAGTTGCTCAAAAAAGAGTGTGGCAGCTTGATTATCTGCAACAATCTTTGCGACTTGAAAGCGCTGTGGCAACTGGCAAAGCTGGAGATTATCTTGCAAGAATTTTGACAACCGGAATATTGCCAAAAGAACAGCTGCATCTGTTGTCAACAAAAGAGCTTGAGATTGCGATATCTTTTGCCGTAAAAGCGCAACCTTATTGCCAAGCCGAGGGAGTAAAAATTCATAATGAGTTTTTTGTAGCGAACTGCCTTTCAAATATTGGCACAAGGCAACAGGCGGCGGTTTCGCAATATTTATCAGAGATTGCGCAAAATCAAGATAGTGCGCAAGTGGTTCGAGGCGCGGCCTTCTTTTTGCTGGCAAATGATATTGGAAATAAAATTGTGAAAAGGCTGCAAGATGCAGTGCCGTTGAGGCGTGAGCAATTTCAATATTTGCAAAATGGTATAGAATTGGGAAGTGAAAATTGCAGAGTGGAAATCAAAAATCATCTCGAAGCAATCTATCGAAATGACATTGCGCCAATTGATTATGAAGCGCAAATAAGACAATTTGCGGCGCAAAATATTGTGGCGGCGCAATTTTTGTTGTTAAATTTATATTTGATTGACAAATTGCCGTTGCAACAAAACGAAACTGCGTCAGATCAAAAGCGCAATATTTTTGCAATGACACAAAATATTCAACGCAATTTTCAAGAACTTGATTTTGTTGATTATGCAACAAAAACATTGATAGCAAACGTTGCAACGGAAGATTCTTTAGAGCAATTTAAAAATGCCACGGCGCAAAAAACTGCAACGCTTAATCCGCTGCGAATCTTGGTTGGGCAAGGAAAAATAAGTTTGCTAGATCTGCAAATGCATCGCGAAGCGCCAAGTGCCGCACCGCAACGACAAAATCGTAATCTTTCTGGCTCCATTAGCTTCGCCCTCGCCGCCTCAACTGGGCAAAGCGCAACACAACTATAATTTAAATTTTATCACATGGAATCTTCAGCAAAAAAAACCATCCCATCATTTCAAAAAAGAATAGATACGACTGCAAATAATACACAAACCAAGGCCGTGGCAAGTGTTTCTGGCGCTGGTGCGGCCGGTGC
>CAYPUN010000059.1:0-8854 GCA_964413985.1 uncultured Rickettsia sp.
TCGAACCGAGTTTTGGCGCGCCACTGTCTGAGGGGCGAAGTACCATCCCCACGCTTAATGTCTTCCAAAATGAGTCATCCGACCCAATTCGTTCTAGTCCCAACACGCTCATCGATTGACACGAAAATATTGATCCACCGCATCCACCAAACCCTTCACCACCGTGCGCCGATAAATAAAACTATTCAACTTCTCCTCTTCATATTTATTCGACAAATATCCAAGCTCAATCAACACCGAAGTCATATCCGGCGCAGTCAAAACCATAAACCCCGCAAAACGATGCGTGTTATGCAAAATCTCCACCCCCGATTTTTGCGTCGACAAAATCGCAATATTAGCAAATTGCGACGAGCTGTTCATCGAGCTGCGCTGCGACAAATCAATCAACGTTTTCAAAATGTCACCACTAGTATCGCCAAAATTTATCCCCGCAATAATGTCGGCACGATTTTCTTTTTGCGCCAACAATTCCGCCTGCTTGTCCGAAGATTTTTCCGACAAAGTATAAATCGACAAACCCGAAACCGAACGATCCGCCGCCGAATTTGCATGCAGCGAAATAAACAAATCAGCGTTGAGGCGGCGCGCTTTCTCAACGCGGCGCTTCAACGGCACAAACTCATCCGAATTTCTAATCAAATATACTTTATAATTTTTGCTATTGTTCAAATGTTTTGCCAATTCACGCGCATAAGCAAGTGTGATGTTTTTTTCTTTGGTGTTGGCATAATCACCAATTGTTCCGGGGTCTTTGCCACCATGTCCTGCATCGATTGCAATGATTGGAATTTTTTTCGGATCGGTTTTTTTGGCTTCATTTTTTTCAATAACTTGACCGTTTTTTTTATCAATCACCGCCAAAACTTTTGGCTTGGAAGCGCTCTGAAGTGTTGTTGTGCTTGGCGTGGGAGCATCAGCAACATTTGCAATCACGTCATCAAGAGAGTTTTCTTTTTTTGGTGCAGCTGGAACAACCTTTGGCGCCACAACCGTCGCAGCAGCCAATGAATTGCCCGAAGTCCCTTTTGGCAAATTTGTTGGCACCACATTTTGCGAATTGGTCGGAGCCGCACTTGGCACAACCTTTGGCACCACAGCCCCCTCAACCCCAATCTTCACTAAAATCTTCCCCGATTTTTCTTTCTTCAATTTTTGAAAAAGCGAACTTTTAATTTTCACCACCGAATTCAAATCAAACACAATGCGCGATGATTGATTGAACTTACTCCTTCTAACCTCCGCAACAAATTCTGGATTTGACGACAGCTCCAAATTTGTCGCAAAATTTGCGTTATCCACATCAACCACCAAACGCTCTGGATTGTGCAACAGATAGGCTTTGAAGGTGGTTTTTTGATTTACAAAAACTTCAATATTTTGAAAATCATCAAAGCTAATTTTTTTTATCAACGCAGCTTGCAACGAAGCATAGCAAGGGCTCGCCACAAAATTCACATTGGCAATAAAAAATATTATGAGTAATTTTTTATAAAAATTCATATTTTAAATTCGCTGCAAAATATTAGCAAAAAGCTCTGCTGGCAAGGATCCTCCTGTGATTTTTTTCGTCGCAGAATTATCGTCATTACCAATCCAAACTCCAACCACATAATCATCGTCAAAGCCCACAAACCAAGCGTCGCGAAAGTTTTGACTGGTGCCAGTTTTGCCAAAAACTTCCGAAGAAATATTGGCCTTGTGCCCCGTGCCATCAGCCACCACAGCCCGCAAAATTTCGCGCGCATATTTTTGTGTTTGCCCCGACAAAACCGACTCAAAGCCAGAAGATTCGCGCTTATAAAGCACTTCACCTTTCGCATCTTTGATGCTAGAAATCGCATAAGGCATCACCGGCCGACCCTCGTTGGCAATGCTTGCAAAGGCCGCCGTCAATTCATATAAACTGACCTCACTTGTGCCAAGAGCAATCGTCAAATCGTTCTTTTCAATTGGCGATGCGATGCCCAGTTTCGTGGCCACATCAACAATTTCTTGCCGATTTATTTTTTGCGCCAACTGAATTGAAACCGAGTTTAAAGATTTAGCGAAAGCAGTTTTTAAGTCAACATCGCCAAAATATTTTCCTTCATAATTATCCGGAAGCCACCCACCAACATTAACTTTCTTATCTTCAAAAATATCGCTTGGCTTAAAACCATTTTCAAACGCCGCCAGATAAATAAAGGTTTTGAACACCGAACCCGCTTGTCTTTTTGCCGCAACAGCGCGGTTATATTGACTTTGTTGATAGTCCTTGCCACCAACCATCGCAAGCACTGCGCCCTGTTTATTCAACACAATTGCCGCAATTTGAGACTTATCAATTTTCTTTGCATTGTCAAAAACAAATTTGTTTGTCACCTCTTCAACGGCACTTTGAACCTTCTCGCTCAAAGTTGTGTCAACCACAATCAATTTTTTATCGAGGTCTTTTTTATCCAAAAAATCAGCAAATTGCTCATGCACAAAGTCAGCAAAATACAACTTCTGCGAGCTATTTGTTTTATAAGATATATCCTTATTGAGCTCTTTAATATTTTTTTCATCCAAAAATCCCGCATCAATCATAGCGCTCAAAACCACGTTGGTTCTGGCTTCGGCCGAATCTTGATTATTTTTTGGCGACAATTTTGACGGCGCTTTCAACAACCCAGCAAGCAGCGCCGACTCGTTCAAGCCAAGGTTTGACACCGTTTTGCCAAAATAAAATTTTGCCGCCGCCGCAATACCATAATTGCCCGAACCAAAATAAGCGCGATTCAAATAAATTGTCAAAATTTGCTCTTTGGTGAACCGCTGCTCTAGCTTGTGCGCCAAAATCACCTCCTGAATTTTGCGCTTAAAAGTGCGCTCAGCTTTTAAAAACAACAATTTCGCCAATTGCTGTGTGATCGTGCTGCCGCCCTGCACTATATGCCCCGCCTTGTGGTTGACATAAGAAGCGCGAATTATCGCAAAAATATCAACGCCGTGATGATCAAAAAATTTGCGGTCTTCGGTTGCTACAACCGCGTCAATCAAGTGTTGCGGCAGCTCATAAAACTGCACCTCATCATAATATATATCACCAAAATTGGTGATTCTCGAATTGTTGGAGAAGTTAATTTGCACAATCTGCTTATCACTCTTGTGATCAATGTTTTGTAGGTCTGGCAGGTCTTGATAATAATAAAATATCACCCCACCAACGACGATTGAGGCAACAAAGGCAAGGATCAAGCCTAACTTTATAAAAAACTTTACTATTGGCATCTTAATCAAATTGTCTAAAATTGGCTTTATTTAAAAGAAAGCACGTGAAAAATTATATTTTAATCAACCAAAAATTTTCTTTAGCAAGCGACGCCACAATCTCAATTTATGAGCGCGCTTGTCGTTTTGGCGATGGAATTTTTGAAAGTTGCAAAATAATTGACGGCATAATTTATGATTATGAAGCTCACGAAGCAAGAATTATTCGGGGCTTAAAAGCTCTAAAAATTTCTGCCGACATCAAAAATTTAAAAAATGATTCTTACCATCTAATTCAAAAAAACCAGCTAAAAAATGGCACGTTAAGAATTTCAATCAGCCGCGGAATTGGCTCAATTGGATATTTGCCAACGCACGAAACTGCTGCTTTGGTGATTGTTGAAACCACCGCAGCGCAAAATTCTTTGCCAGAAAAAATCAAGCTTGGAATCAGCTCCATCAAAGTTGCAAAGCAGCAAGAATTTTTGCAAAAATGCAAAACCATGCAAGGTTTAAATTATATTTTAGCCAAAATTGCCGCGCGCGAAAAAAACAATTTTGACGATGTGATGTTAAGCCATGAAGGCTTTGTTTCAGAGTGTTCATCAGCCAATATCTTTTGGATAAAAAACCACAAAATCTTCACACCTTCAAAAAAATGCGATATGCTTTTTGGCACAATTCGCGAAAAACTTTTGCAGAAATTTCCACAAAAAATAAATGCCGTTGAAGCAAGCGTAACAAGGCTTGTTGGCGCAGATGAAATTTTTATCACCAACGCCAATTTGTTGCTTTTGCCAATTGACGAATTGATTTTTGGCAAAAATAATGAGAAAAAAATCAAACTCAAAAAAACTCAATCAAGTCAGATTTTGCAATGGCTTCAAGATGACATCGAAAAATATAAATTAGAAAAATGTCACGACAAAAAATAAAATTAAAATGGTGTGAGCCACTAAATTTAGCGCAAAAAATTGCCGACAATTATCGCGGCAAAGACTTTGTTTTCCTAAACTCCGGCCTCAATGACGAAGTTAAAAACTCGCGCTCTTTTATCGCACTTTTTGCTGAAGAAAAATTTGTTGGTGATGATTTGAATGATTTTTCCGATGCGCTTTCTGGCCAGCAAAATCAATGCTTTGGCTATATTTCATACGAAAACGAAAATCCAAATCACACCAAAAAATCATTCATAAATTTACCAAAAATCTATCTCGCAAACTTTGCTTTGATTTTCGAATTCAATCACGATAAAAAACTTCTCAGTACACATTTTTCTAAGCGCGAACAGCTTGACGAAGTTTTAAATTATAAAACAAAAAAACCAGTCGAGAAAAAAATTAATGTCACAAATTTTGATTCAAATTTTTCTGATAAAAAATATTTGCAAGCCATCGACAAACTCAAGCAAATGATCGCTTGCGGCGATTTTTATCAAGTGAATTTAACTCGAAAATTCTTCGGCAACATCAACTTAAAAACACAGCAAGAATTTTTCTCACTCTTTGCCAAGCTAGACAAAACAAGCCCCGCCAACTATTCCAGTTTTTTAAAACTTGGCGAAAATTTTATCATTTCATCAAGCCCAGAATTATTTTTATCAATCAAAAATTCCATCATCACATCAAGACCAATCAAGGGCACAGCGCCACGAAACACCAACAAAAAACTCGACAACGCCAACAAAAAATATCTACAAAACAGCGCCAAAGAAAAAGCCGAAAACTTGATGATTGTTGATTTAGTGAGAAACGATTTATCCAGAATTTGCAAGGCCTCAAGCGTGGTTGTAAAAAATCTTTTCAAGGTGAATAGCTATAAAACTCTGCATCACATGTCATCTGAAATTAGCGGCAAAATTGCGCCAAATTTCAGCATCATTGATTGCCTCAAAGCCCTCTTCCCTGCTGGCTCTATGACAGGTGCACCAAAAATAAAAGCAATGGAAGTTATTGCGCAAAATGAAAAAATAAATCGCGGTGTTTATAGTGGCGCAATTGGCTATTTGAGCGCGTCAGAAGCAAATTTTTCAGTTGTGATTCGCACTTTAATTTGCCAAAAAAACAAATTTGAATTTCAAGTTGGAGGCGCGATAACATTCGATTCCGACCCACAAAAAGAATTAGAAGAAATTTTTACAAAAGCAAAAGCAATCACTAAAATTTTAAATTTAAAACTATGACAAAATCATCAAGCAAATCATCAACCAAGTCGCGCTGCGGCTGGGCTGACAAAGGCGACGAACTTTATACAAAATATCACGACGAAGAATGGGGATCACCAATTTTTGACGACAACAAACTCTTCGAATTCATAATATTAGAGAGCGCGCAAGCCGGTTTGTCATGGATCACAATTTTGCGCCGCCGAGAAAATTATCGTCAAGCTTTCGCCAATTTTGACGCCAAAAAAATCGCCAAATTCGACGAAGCAAAAATCACGCAACTCCTTCAAAATGAAGGCATAATACGCCATCGCAAAAAAATAATTTCCACCATAAACAACGCCCAAAAATTTCTTCAAACACAAAAAGAATTTGGCACTTTCAAAAATTACATTTGGAGTTTCACCAATCAAAAACCACTCAAAAATTCATGGAAAAATCTCAGCGAAATTCCCCCAAAAACCGAAATCTCAGAAAAAATGTGCAAAGACTTAAAAAAACGCGGCTTTCAGTTTCTAGGGCCCACAATATGCTATGCCTTCATGCAAGCAACTGGCATGGTCAATGACCACGTCACCAGCTGCTTTCGCCACAATGAAATCAAGGGCTAAAAAAAATATCAAAAATCTTATAGACATTTTAACATTTCTACCACAAACTTAATAAATCAATATATAGTGTTATTTTAACAAATAGCATACTAAATATGGTTTAAAACGAAGCGAATCACGTGACGAACGCATAAAAATAAAAAAACTATGACAACAAAAAAATCTTCTGGAAAAAAATCTTCAACAACCGCAAACACAGCAGCACCAAGCGTTGGCAGCTTGTTTGAAGAATCAAACGTAATTCCACTTCACAAAGAAGTTCACACTCCAAACAAAAATTTTACCGTGCAAACTGACGCCAAAAAAGACGAGCGCCTCAGCAATTTCGGCAAAGCAGTGCTCAAAGACCGCTATTTGATGCCCGGTGAATCATATCAAGATTTGTTCGCGCGCGTTGCCTGCTATTATGCCGACGATCAAGCCCACGCCAGCAGAATCTATAACTATATCTCAAATTTGTGGTTCATGCCAGCAACGCCTGTGCTCAGCAATGGCGGCACTTCGCGCGGCTTGCCAATCTCGTGCTTTTTGAACGAAGCCGACGATTCACTTTTTGGCATTGTCAATTTGTGGAACGAAAATGTCTGGCTCGCATCACATGGCGGCGGCATCGGCAGCTTTTGGGGCAATTTGCGCTCAATTGGCGAACCCGTAAAAGGCAATGGCAAAACTTCAGGCATCGTGCCCTTCATCAAAGTGATGGATTCACAAACTTTGGCAATCTCGCAAGGCAGCCTGCGTCGCGGCTCGGCAGCAGTTTATCTGCCAATTGATCATCCCGAAATTGAAGAATTTATCGACGTTCGACGCCCAACTGGCGGCGATCCAAACCGTCGCTCACTAAATTTGCACCATGGTGTAGTGATCACTGACGCCTTTATGCGCGCGGTTGAAAAGGATGAAGATTTCGATTTGAAAAGCCCATACACTGGCAAAAAAATCGAAACAGTCAAAGCTAGAGCCTTGTGGATCAAGCTTCTAACCACTCGCGTTGAAACTGGCGAACCATATATTTTGTTCATCGACCATGTCAACAAAGCCACGCCAAAGCACCAACAGCAGCTTGGCCTCAAAGTCAAAACTTCAAATTTGTGCAGCGAAATCACGCTTGCAACCGGCAAAGACCATCTTGGCAACGATCGCACCGCGGTTTGCTGCTTGTCGTCACTAAATCTCGAATATTATGACGAATGGAAAGATGACCCGCAAATCGTTGAGGATGTAATGCGCTTCCTTGACAACGTGCTTGAAGATTTTATCGAAAAAGCGCCAGAAGAAATGAAAAAAGCCAAATATTCTGCCATGCGCGAAAGAAGCGTCGGACTTGGCGTGATGGGCTTCCACTCGTTCTTGCAAAGCAAAAATGTGCCAATGGAATCAGCAATGGCAAAAGTTTGGAACAAAAAAATCTTCCAACAAATCAAACAGCAAGTTGATGCTGCTTCGGTGAAACTTGCCCACGAAAGAGGCGCCTGCCCTGACGCCGCCGACGTTGGCGTGATGGAAAGATTTTCCAACAAACTTGCAATCGCTCCAACTGCATCAATTTCAATTATCGCTGGCAATTCTTCACCAGGGATCGAACCTTTCGCCGCCAACAGCTTCACCCAAAAAACGCTCACAGGATCTTTCAACGTGCGCAACAAAAATTTGGTGAAATTGCTTGAGCAAAAAGGTCGCAACACCGAAGATGTGTGGTCAACAATCACCATCACAGAAGGCTCGGTGCAGCATCTAGATTTTCTTGACGAACACGAAAAATTAGTTTTCAAAACCGCGCAAGAAATTGATCAAAGATGGGTGATTGATCTTTCAGCCGAGCGCCAAGAATATATTTGCCAAGCGCAAAGCTTAAATATTTTCTTGCCTGGTGACGTGTCAAAAAAATATTTGCACGAAATTCATTTTCGCGCATGGCAAAAAGGCTTGAAAAGTCTTTATTATTGCCGTTCAACATCAGTTCAACGCGCCGACAAAGTTTCAAACAAAGTTGAAAATGACGCAATGTTCAAACCGCTTGAAGTTGCGCCAGAAGCGCCTCAAGCAGAGAAATATGAAGAATGCTTGGCTTGTCAATAAGCCAAACATTCTCACCCAAATAAGGGCGGCTATCAAAGCGCCCTTACAGCCCCAACGCTTGAAGAATTGCTAAAATCTTTTACAAATTTGATCTTGCTTTTTTGAAAACAATAACAATAATATTGTTCTCTTTTTTTTAAAGACCTCACCGGCCCCTTCGTCTAACGGTTAGGACACCACCCTTTCACGGTGGTAATACGGATTCGAATTCCGTAGGGGTCACCACTTTTCTCAAAGCGCTTCAATTCAACTGTCTCAAAATAAACCTTTAAATATCAATATAAAAAAAATATTGACCTTTAATTTCTCGCCTATAGTTTGGCTAAGGTTGCTTAAGATTTCTTAAGCAAGATTTATTTACTAATAAATTAAACAATTATGAAAAAATTAGTTACAGTTTCATCTGTTATCGCAGTACTTGCAGGCTCTTCAGCTTTTGCAAAAACTGAAGGAAATTATTTTGGCGTTGATTTTATCCGCTCAAATGTTGAGCATAAATATAAAAATGCTGACGGCTCAGCCCTTGCCTCTGTTCCAAAATTTCATAACAAAAGCAATGGATTTGGATTAAACTACAAACATGCTTTCAGTCTTGGAAACGGCATGTTCATTGCTCCAGGTATATTCTATGATAAACTAGGAACTAGAGCTGATGACAATGTTGGCGACCCAATCTCTCTATCTAACAGATATGGTGCAAAATTGGACTTTGGATATGATGTAACTGACAAATTGGCAGTTTATTTCACTAACGGCTTTGCAAAAA
>CAYPUN010000060.1:0-8796 GCA_964413985.1 uncultured Rickettsia sp.
GCAGAGCTCACCAAGCTAGGATTTGCAATGGTTGATCTTGGTTGCGATTCTGCGCAAAAATCTGTGGATTATCCTGATTATGCTAACAAATTAGCTAAAAAAATCATTGCCAAAAAGGCTGTGAAAGGAATTTTGATTTGTGGCAGCGCAATAGGTGTGTCAATAGCTGCCAACCGTTTTAAAGAAGTTAGGGCGGCGCTTTGTTTGAACGCAAAAATCGCTAAATTATCGCGTCAACACAATGATGCAAACGTGCTTTGCTTGGCGGCACGCTTCTCGTCGCCAAAGCAGGCTCTATCTATTGCCAAGGCATTTTTTGCAACTGAATTTGAAGGTGGAAGACATGAAAAAAGAGTTGCAAAATTATCAAAATAACGAAGACAAATCTCGGCGTTTGATTCGAAGCTTTGGGCGTATCAAGTCGCGCAGATTGTCGGATCACAAGAGTGGGTTGCTTGAAGAATCTTTGCAAAATTATGATATTTTTGCGTCTGATTTTGTGCCGCAAAAAAATTTTAAAAAAGTTTCTTTTGAAATTGGTTTTGGTTTTGGTGATTTTATTTTCGCTAAAGCTAAAAACGCGCCAGAGCAGCTGTTTCTTGGTTGCGAGCCACATATAAACGGTGTTGTAAATGTGCTTGCTAAGCTCGAAATTGAGCCGCTAAAAAACATAAAAATTTCGCGCGATGATGCGCGTGAATTGGTCGCCAAATTTCCGGATAATTTTTTTGACGAAATTTATATTCTTTTCCCTGATCCATGGCCTAAAATCAAGCATTTCAAGCGTCGCTTAATCAATCTAGATTTGCTTGACAACTTGCTTGCAAAAAAAATAAAACAAGGCGGAAAACTAATCATTGCAACTGATCACGATTCTTACAAAACGTGGATTTTGTCAGCAATTTTGCAAAGCAAAAAATTTATTTGGCATGCAGCTTCAAAGACCGACTGGCAAGTGTTTCCAAGTGATTGGATTGAAACAAAATATCAAAAAAAAGCAGCGCGCGAAGGCCGCGTTTCGGTTATTTTTAATTTAGAAAAAAATGACAATAATTAATAAATTGCCAAAAATTCGTGGGCAATATCGTGAAAATGCAGTTTTAAAAAATTGGTTTGACGTTGGTGGTAAGGCTGAAATATTGTTTAAACCCGCTGATTTAGATGATTTACAGCATTTTTTAAAAAACTGTCCGCGTGAAATTCCCATAACAATTCTTGGTGCGGCGTCAAATGTTATAATTCGTGATGGTGGCGTGAAAGGCGTGGTTATAAGGCTTGGTGGCGAATTTGCTAAAATTACAACGCAAGAAAATATTATCACAGCAGGCGCTGCAGCCTTGTGTGGCAACGTTGCACTCAGTGCAAGAAATGCTGCTCTTAGTGGTGTAGAATTTTTGACAGGTATCCCCGGATCAATAGGAGGTGCGGTTGCCATGAATGGCGGGTGTTATGATTCTGACATGTCAAAAGTTTTGCAATCGGTGTGCGCCCTTGATTATCAAGGCCAAATGCATGATTTGAAAAATGAAGATTTTGGTTTTTATTATCGCGGCAACAAAATTGCGCCAAAATTTATTTTTGTTGAAGCGACGATGAAGGCAACAGAATCAAGTGTTGAAGAGGTATCGCAAAAAATTGCAGAGCTAAATCAAAAACGTGAAGCAGCGCAACCAATTCGTGCCAAGACCGGCGGCAGCACGTTCAAGAACCCTGTGCCAGCGCAAACCACGAAAAAAGCGTGGCAATTAATCGACGAATCGGGCTATCGCGGTGCTCAAATTGGCGATGCGCAAATCTCGCAAAAGCATTGCAACTTTATGATTAACAGCGGTGAGGCTAGGGCGGCAGACCTTATAGAGCTTGGCAACAAGGCCAAGAAAGCCGTAAAAGAAAAGACTGGAATTGACCTAGAATGGGAAATAAAAATCATCGGCAATGATTAAAATTGCTTGCATTTTATTTTTTTTTATCGATCATAAGACCCGTTATTTTCGCTGAACCAATATTTGTATTGTCATTTTTTTGGCATTTTTTCAAATATTGACAGCTTTCCCTAAATTACAACTATAATTCGGCCTATGAAAAAATTCTCGTTTGTAGTAGCAAAATTGACAATTTTGTCTTTCTTCATGTTGATGGTTGCCACAGCTGTTGTGCCTTCATTTGAAGCTCATGCACAAAATAGTGGTTCAAACGTTTCTTCTAATGCGAACAACAACGTATTGGTTAACACCATGTGTAACGCCCTTCAGTTGGTTACTGGAAACGCTGGTAAAGCTTTTGCGGCTTTTGCAATTATCTCTCTTGGTATCGGTTTCTTCACTGGTAAGGTTTCTTGGGGTTTGATGATTGGTGTGGCGATGGGTATTGCTGCAATGTTCGGTGCTCCAACAATCGTTTCTGCCTTGACTGGAAGAAACGCATATGATTGCGGTAACTAATTTTAATTTAAAGTTTTAGGTAGGTTTTATGGCTAGAAGATGTGAATTACTTGGTGTTGGCGTGATGAGTGGTAACAAAGTTTCCCACTCAAATCGCAAAACCAGAAGAAAATTTTTACCAAACCTTAGAAGCATGGCTTTCAGAAGCGATGTTCTTGGTGTTGATGTTACCATCAGCGTTGCTGCGTCAACTTTGCGCACAATCAACAAATATGGCAATATCGACAATTTCTTGGTCAACACACGCTTTGCAAAATTAACAGATTCTGCAAAAAAATTGCGCACCAAAATCAAGAAAAAATTGGTTAAAACTGGAAAGTTGGACGAAGTTCAATTCCCTCTAGTTAAAAAAGAAAAAATTGTTAAAAAAGCTAAAGCTGCGAAAAAAGCTGCTTAGTTTTGATTGAGTTCCAAAAATTAAAAAAGGAGCCTTCCTTATATCGGAAGGCTCCTTTTTTTGTGCGCGTAGTTTCTTAGTGGTTGTGACTTGTTTTTCAATGCCGCTTTGCTTGATTGTTGGGAGCTGGCCGCTTTGGGCGGCTGCACAAGATTTGTGACTCAGAAAATAGCTCGCTTGCTGCAATCAATTAATTTGTAATTTCTAAATTTATTGCTGGGCTTGCAGGCTCATCAAATCCTTCAAACAGCATCAACTCGCAGCTTTCAACCGCAACTTTATTTTCGCAATTTTGATATTTGGCGCATTCTTGATTTTCTGGATTAAGAGTGCATTCTTCGGCGCTGTTGTGGCGCAGCGTTAGGATTTGTGCTCGCGGCATTTTGCAGAGTTCGATGTTTGAAATTGCAGAGATTGTGCCATCGGCGGTTTTTTGCACGGCCATCAATTCGGAAGGGTTATTGTTCTCGGCAAAAATTATATATTCGCTGAGCCCTTGAAAATCGTGATTATCTTTAAAATTTCCCGACTCTTTTGAAATTTCTTCCATCTTGTTATAAATGGTATAAAAATTGTAAAGATGCTTGGCTTTAGAGCATTTAGAGGTGATTTGCGATTCTTTTGCAAGATTGCCCTCAAGCAGTTGCAAATTGTCGACCACGCCGTTTTTTACTGCAAAAGAAACTAAATTTTCATTGTTGGTGTGCAACAAATAAGAGCCGTCGCGAACTTTTAGTGAAGTGGTTTTGTTGTTGAAGTCTTGAGTCGCAAAAATTTTATTGAAAGCAACATCAAGCGTGGCGCCATGAAAATAGAGCTCTTCAAAGAGCGAGTCGCGAAAATAACAACTTTGATCGAAGGCTTTTTTGCAACCTTCATCATCTAAAGAAATTTGCAAAAAATAAGTGGAATCTATATTCTTGGGCGCTGGAGCGACGCTTTTTGCGGCGCTATGTGCTGGCAAAGTGATTTTAGGCTTTGCGTAAAGCGCAAAAGGATATAATATTGCGGCGATAAATAAAATTTTTTTTCTATAATTCATAATTCATGTCAGATTTTTACATCACGTCCAATAAGGCTTTGCAAGAAATTGTTGATTTAGCTCGTGCAAAAAAAACAATCGCGCTTGATACCGAATTTACTCGCGAGAGAACCTATTATCCTATTTTGTCTTTGGTGCAAGTTGCAATAGATAAAAAAGTTTTTGTTGTCGATTGTCTCGCCGATGTCGATTTGCAGCCACTTTATAATATTATTGCTGATACTGAAATAAAGAAAATTTTGCATTCATCGGCGCAAGATTTGCAAATTTTTCATCAACAGTCGCAAAAGGCACCAGTCAACGTTGCAGACGTGCAGCTGATGGCCAATTTTTGCGGCCTTGGTTTCAATGTTGGCTATTCAAATTTGGTGGAACAGCTTTTTCAAATTTCGGTTGATAAAAAAATGCAGTGCAGCGATTGGCAGCAACGCCCGCTTAATGCGCGCCAGATTGAATATGCGATGTTGGACGTAACTTATCTTGAAGAAATTCATGCAAAATTGAGTGAAGATTTGCGCCAAAAAAAGCGCGACAAATGGTTTTTAGAAGAGATTGAAAATTTTGTGCCAAAAGTTTTGACTAAGGATGAAAATGTTTTGTTTAAAAATTTTTCGGCGCAGAAAAAATTTGGGCGAAAAGATCCGCGTCAAATTGCAAAAATTCGTGGTTTAATTTTGTGGCGCGAAAAAGTTGCGCAAGCGCTAGACGTGCCTCGGCGTCATTTTTTGGATGATGATGCGCTGGAAGAAATTGTGATGCTTGAAAAATTTCATCATAAGATTGATAATAAAATGCGTCGCGAAATTGAAGAAATTTTGCTTGATTGTGAAAAGCAAGAACATCCTTTGCAAGCTGAAGAGCGCAACAATGTGATGAGTGAAAAGCAAAAAGCGAAATATCAACGCGCCAAGGATTTGATTGAGCGCGTGGCGTTGGGAGAAAATATCAGAGAGCAATTTTTGATGACCAGCAGCGATTTGAAAGAGGTGATTTTGGGCAATAAAAATTTAGAAAATTTAGTTGCTGGATGGCGCTATTTCTTGTTTGGCAGAGATTTACAAAAAATAATAAATTCTTAATTATGAAAAAAATAATTGTTGCAAATTGGAAGATGAATCACAGTTTTGAAGAAGCTGACAAATGGCTTGAGGCCTTTATTGACGGCTATCTTGGCAATGAAGAGAGTTTTAAAAATATCGAAGCTGTGGTTTGTCCGCCATTGTTTTTGATTGATTATTTGGATGGTCAATTTTTGGATGGAGCGATTGATGCGCTTGAAGAATCGGTTGCGGCGAAGGAGCGAAAATTGGAAGATTTGACGAGTGAGGATTTGTTTAAAATGGCGCTGGAGAGCCGTCCATTCTCGCTTGGGGCGCAAAATTGTCATCATGAAAATGCCGGATCTTTTACTGGAGATGTCAGTGCGAGAATGGTTAGGGACATTGGCGCAAGCTATGTGATTGTTGGTCACAGTGAGCGTCGTCAATATCATTTTGAAAGTGATGAGATGGTGGCACGAAAGGCCGAGGCTTGTGCTGCGCAAGGGTTGGTGCCAATTATTTGCGTTGGTGAAAACAAAGAAATTCGTGATGAAAAAAAGCATTTAGAATTTATTTATCAGCAGATGCTTTATTCGATTCCGCGTGGGGTGAAATTTGAGAGATTGGTTGTTGCTTATGAGCCGGTTTGGTCAATTGGAAC
This sequence comes from uncultured Rickettsia sp., assembly GCA_964413985.1. Lineage (GTDB taxonomy): Bacteria > Pseudomonadota > Alphaproteobacteria > Rickettsiales > UBA1997 > CAMCFD01. Next base: position 5,582 of record CAYPUN010000060.1, read on the forward strand.
GGGCCTTGTGCCAAGTGTTGTTGAAATTGCTGAGGTGGCGCAATTGATTAAAAAAATCCTCACCGAAAAAGGGCAGAATTTGGCGAAAGAATTTTTTGTGCTTTATGGTGGATCGGTTAGTGAAGAAAATGCAAAAGAAATTTTGGCGATTGAAAATGTTGACGGGTTGTTGGTTGGTGGTGCCAGCCTTGATGGGTCTAGGTTTGTCAAGATATGCGTTTGATTAAAACAAAGATTTAAAGACGGCCTTAAATTTTATAATTTTTTGAAAATTCCGCCAACGCAGGCAACTCTTATGTTTGCAACTTTATTCATTCTATCTAACGAGCTAAAAAATCTATTTACTAGCGAATATTTTTTTTCTATTTGCTCAAAAATTTTATTTTCATTTAAAATCCAGCAAGGATAAGTGACGCTTTTTCCATGAAATGAAGAAGGATTGTGTTGTATTGCTAAGATTGGCTCTTTGTTTTTTGAAGATGCAAAAACAATGGTGCGATCAACTATTATATGGCTGGCATCGAGGGATAATAGTCGTTCAAGATAAGGCTTGTAATCATCCAAATAGTGCAACACCGCAGAAATTATAACCACGTCATATTTTTTATTATTTGGAATTTCTGACATTATCGACACCTCTTCATCAAGAAAATTCTTGCAAGAATCAACTATATTTTTTTGCTCAACAATATCCCATTCAAATTTTATGGCCGGATAAAAATTTTTAATATCTCTATAGCTGCCACCATTGCTGCCACCAAAATCAAGGACTTTTAGATGGTTGTTGTTGTCGGCCGCGAGGCGCATTAAATTCGCAATCAGGGGATATGAAATTAGCTTGGATGGGGAATGTTCGGGTTTTTTGTGCGCGGTTATTGTAACATTGTCATAACCGGTGCAAGATTTTTTTACAACTTTCCAGCAGTTATTCTTTGCTTTTGTCCATTTTTGATCAATTGGCTCAGAAAACAGCTTTCGTAAAAATTTCATTTGTGTTTGTAAAAATTTTATTTCGTGGTGTTTTTTACTCTTCAGTATTGAAGATTTACAATAAAATTCTATTGTTTGAGTAATGCTATTGCAAAATATTTATAAGCCAATAATTTTTTATATTTTATGACACAAAATTTTCGTATTGAAACTGATTCTTTTGGTGAAATTAATGTTCCTCAAGATGCTTATTACGGTGCGCAGACACAGCGTTCGCGTCAAAATTTTCCTATTTGCAATGATAATGCTGGGCACAAAATGCCAAAGGAAGTTATTCATGCGATGTTGTTGATTAAAAAGGCGGCGGCGCTTACGAATAAAGAGTTGATGGCCGCAGATCCAAAATCGGATGAGTTCAAAAAATTCTCTCCTGACATTGCGGATAAAATTGTTGATGCTGTGGATACAATATTGGCGCGCTTTGACTGGTTTTATGAAAATCATTTTCCACTTGTGGTTTGGCAAACTGGCTCGGGCACGCAAACGAATATGAACGTGAATGAGGTGATTGCTTCGGTTGCCAATGAAAAAGTGAATGGTGCGAAGGGTGGAAAATCGCCGGTGCATCCAAATGATCATGTGAATTTGGGGCAAAGTTCGAATGACACATTCCCTACAGCCATGCATGTTGCGGCGGTGCTTGCGACTTATGAGAAATTGCTTCCGACATTGGTGAGATTTTCAAATGAGCTTGGGAAGAAAGAAAAAGAATTTGCCAAGATTATAAAAATTGGTCGTACACACACGCAAGACGCCACTCCAGTCACTTTGGGGCAAGAATTTTCGGCTTATAAAGTGCAAGTTCAATCGGCGGCGGTTTTTGTTTCGCAGTCAATTTCTTATGTTGTGCATTTGGCTCAAGGCGGTACGGCTGTTGGAACGGGGCTAAATTGCCATCCAAAATTTGCAGAAAAATTTGCGCAAAAAATTACAGAAGTTTCTGGGTTTAAGAAAATTTATGACAAACTTATTGGTTTAGAGCTTGGTCGCACAACCTTGTCTGACGGGGCTTGGAAGGTGAAGGACTCGAATTTATTTGCGCTTGGATTATCTCACGGCGATGCATTTTATACCAATAAAAATAAATTTTTTGCGCTTTCCTGCAATGATGAATTGGTGAATTTTTCTGGTTCGCTAAATTCATTGGCAAATTCGGTGATGAAAATTGCTAACGACATTCGCTTTCTTGCTTCGGGGCCGCGCTCTGGGCTTGGCGAAATCAGCTTGCCAGAAAATGAACCGGGTTCTTCAATTATGCCTGGAAAAGTGAATCCAACGCAATGCGAAGCGCTCACTATGATTGCGTGCCAAGTGATGGGAAACAACGTGGCTGTAACGGTTGGCGGCTCGAACGGACATTTTGAATTGAACGTTTTTCGCCCGATGATTGTTCGCAATGTGATTGAATCGATCAATTTGTTGAACGATGGAATCAACAGCTTCATCGATCAATGCCTTGTTGGAATTGTTGCCAATGAAGCGCGCATCAAAGAATTGCTCGATCAATCTTTGATGTTGGTGACGGCGCTAAATCCATATATTGGCTATGATAATGCGGCCAAAATTGCGAAGAAGGCGCACAAAGAAGGAACGACTTTGAAGCAGGCGGCTCTAGCTTTGGGGCTGGTTAGTGAGAAAGATTTTGACGAGTGGGTTGATCCGAAGAATATGATTTAACAATTGACAATATCTTGTACAATGTGCAATATATTGTACAAGATTAATAAATTAATATTTTATGAAAGATTCTGCCTTGCTATATTCATACGCCAGAAACAACTTAAAATCAGTCTTCGACCAAGCAAATGACAATCACGAATCAATCTTAATCAAGTGTAAAGATGATAAAAATGTCGTGATAATTTCGGAAGAAGATTATGATTCGATGATGGAAACTTTATATTTAACAAAGTCGAGGGCGAATCATAAAAAAATCACTGCGGCACTAAAAAGAAAAGGCGGGCGAAGCTATGCCAGCGTTGATGAAATCAGAAAAGAATATGGCTTTAAAAAATGAAAATAATTCTTGATAAACAGGCCAAAAGTGATCTTGATTATTTTGCCAAACATAACAAAAAAATTCTCGAAAAAATATTTTTGATTTTTGAGGATATGGTTAAAAATCCGACAACAGGGATTGGCAAGCCGGAAAAGCTCCGCTATGAGCTTGCTGGGTGCTGGTCTAGAAGGATTAATGCCGAGCATCGGGTGGTTTATACTGTGGC
>CAYPUN010000061.1:0-8265 GCA_964413985.1 uncultured Rickettsia sp.
ATTTGCGTTTTGGCATTTTGATCGCACCAAATCAAAGTGTGCTTCATCCAATTGTCGTCATCACGATCTTTATAATCGTCGCGAGCATGTGCCCCGCGGCTTTCTTTGCGGTTGAGCGCCGCTTCAATTGTCACCAAAGCTTGTGCACGCAGGTTGTCAAGCTCTAGGCTTTCAACCAAATCGCTGTTCCAAACCAGCCCGCGATCAGTGATGTGTAGGTCTTCAAAGCTTTTGAAAACTTCCGCCATTTTGTCGCGACCTTTTTGCATAATTTCTTCAGTGCGAAACACCGCCGCATGATTTTGCATAGTTTTTTGCATATCCAAACGAATCTTTGCTGAAGGCAGAGAGCCATTGGCTTTGCGAATTTTTTCCATACGCGCAATTCCTTCTTCACCCGCATTTGGTGATGCAAATTCTTGATGCGGCGAATTTGGTTGCACCACTTCAGCCGCGCGAATTGCGGCCGCACGACCAAACACCACCAAATCAAGCAACGAATTTGAACCAAGGCGATTGGCACCGTGAACCGACACACAAGCCGCTTCACCAATAGCCATAAGGCCGTGCACCACTTCCATCTTGCCATTTTTCTTTGTCACAACCTCGCCTCTCACATTGGTTGGAATGCCGCCCATGTTATAGTGAACCGTTGGCAACACCGGAATTGGCTCTTTTGTCACATCAACGCCAGCAAAAATTTTCGCCGTTTCAGAAATTCCCGGCAAGCGTTCATGCAAAATTTTTGGATCAAGGTGATTGAGGTGGAGATAGATGTGGTCTTTGTTCGGGCCCACACCACGTCCTGCCAAAATTTCCATTGTCATTGAGCGCGAAACCACGTCGCGACTTGCTAAATCCTTGGCCGAAGGGGCATAGCGCTCCATAAATCTTTCACCTTCTGAGTTCACCAAATATCCGCCCTCACCGCGCGCGCCCTCTGTAATCAAGCATCCAGAGCCATAAACTCCTGTTGGGTGAAATTGCACAAACTCCATATCTTGCAGCGGCAACCCCGCGCGAAGCACCATAGCATTGCCATCGCCCGTGCAAGTGTGCGCCGAAGTGGCCGAAAAATAAGCGCGACCATAGCCGCCAGTTGCCAGCACAACCATATGCGCCTTGAAACGGTGCATCGTGCCATCAAGAAGCGACAACGCCGTAACACCACGACAGACGCCGTTTTCCATAATCAAATCAAGCGCAAAATATTCGATAAAAAATTGTGCATCGTGCTTCAATGATTGCTGATAAAGCGTGTGCAAAATTGCATGACCCGTGCGATCTGCAGCGGCGCAGGTTCTTTGCGCTGGCCCACCTTCGCCATATTCTTTTGTCATGCCGCCAAACGGACGTTGATAAATTTTTCCTTCGGCATTTCGCGAAAACGGCACACCATAATGCTCAAGCTCAATGATCGCATCTGGCGCCTCGCGGCACATATATTCGATCGCGTCTTGATCTCCAAGCCAGTCAGAGCCTTTCACCGTGTCATACATATGCCAGCGCCAATCATCTTCGCCCATATTGCCAAGCGCCGCCGAAATTCCACCCTGCGCCGCCACAGTGTGCGAGCGGGTTGGAAACACTTTCGTCACACAAGCAGTGCGAAGCCCCTTCGCCGCCATACCAAAAGTGGCACGAAGCCCTGCCCCGCCAGCGCCAACAACCACAACGTCAAACTCGTGATCGATAATTTTATAATTCGCAATTTTATTTTCTGTCATTTTTTATTTTTTAGAAATTTTTAAAATATTTTTTTTACGTGGCAAAAAATTTTCTGCATTAATAACTTTTTTGCCCGTCTTAGACTCAAGCTCAATGCGCGCATTTTTTGCCACTTCACCGCCTTTTTTTGCGGGAATTTTATTTTCTACAAAACCCACAGAGCCAATGTTTTGAGCAATTTGCCGAGTTGACAACTCTGCCAAGGCAGTAAACACAAGCTCTGCATCATTCATATGATCACGCAAATTATGGCTTTTTAAGCCCTTTAATTTTTTGTGCTCTGCAACCGTCAAGTCGCTCCACTCTTGGTGGATTATGTTGGTTAAAGCTGCAAATTCTTCAGCTTTGGTTACTTCATTTTCTTTCCAATAATCGGTCAATTTGTTGCGAATTTCTTGACCCATCATTCTTTGCTGAATCCACTTTTCACTGCGCCCCAACCTTTGCCAGTTCTGGCGCGCGCGATCTATCGATTGTGCAGGATCAGCAATTTCTTGCATCCTCTCATATCCAACACGCGCAAGCCATAATTTTATTGGCTCCGCCTTCGGGCTTGGAATTGACTGCACCAAGCGCAAAATTGTTTCAACGTCGGCGACGTCAGTTTCTCTAATTTTTCCATCTTGAGCAATCATTTTCAACCGGTCACAATTTGTGACCACTTCACTTCCTTCTTTTTTTAAACGCTCTTTCAAAGTTGACCAATAGCTTTTTGCTTTAGCATATTCGCGCTGCTGTGTCAACACCGCCACCAAATCAATAACAGAAAAAAACCATTTCTGTTTCTTTTCATCAAAATGACGACGCACTCTAAAGCCTTCAAAATCAAGCATTGGAGCAATTTTTGGTTTTTTGTGTGATGTGTTTTTCATAAATCATAACTTTTAATTGGAATTATTCCTTTGCAACCAAGTTATATAGCTCTTGAAGGCTCCAACCGTGGCTCAGTCGCCTTCAAGAGCTATATAACTTGGCTACAAAGGAATAATCACCTTATTAACCAACCAAATGCAAACGCAAAATCGAAAGTATCGCCGCGATTGCCGTGGTTATTGATAAAAAGTGCACCGCCACAATCAAAAAGCGACGCAATAATTTTTTTGCAACATAATCTTCAATGATAACCTGCATGCCAAGACTGCCGTGATAAAGCGCCACCGACACAAGCAAAATGCCCATCGCAGCGTTGAACGGATAAGCAAAAAACACCGTCATATAAGCATCATCCGAACCTTGAATAATCTGCACAAAAGACACAACCAGCCAAATAATCAATGGCAAAAGCGCCGCGGCAGAAACTCTTTGCATAAGCCAGTGATGCGCGCCAGTCTTGGTTGAAGGAGCAATTTTGATTTTTTTCATAAATTACATAAATTTAAAATAAGCAGCAAAGCCAAGGGTCAGAGCCGTCAAAACAAGTGCCATAAAAATCACAAGATATCCTGTGAAGCGCGCGGTTCTAAGCTGAAAGCCCTTGCCCATATCCCACGCCAAATGACGAATGCCATTGCAAAAATGATAATAAAGTGCAAAAACCACCGCCACAATTGCCGCATAAAACACATATTCCAAAGCCTGACGCAGCGGGCAATCGCACTGCTCGGCAGCCTGCGCACCATCAACTTGATAAGTATAAAACACCACATACCAAGAAATTGCAATAATCGAAAAATAAAGCGAAACCCCAGTCAAACGATGAAAAATCGAAGTGAGCGAAGAGATGTTCCAAGCATATATCTGTAAGTGCGGCGACGTTGGACGCAAATCTTTTTTAGAATCTTTTTTGTCAGTCATTTTAAAAAATTTAAAATTTAAAACCATAATCACCCCTACAAAATAAAGACAATTAAAATTCTTTACAACATTTTTTGCTTGTCTTTAAGCGATTTTTGCAGTTATATTAGGAACTCTTTAAATTTAACGCTTCACAACAGCTCTAAATCTTTAGAACAATTCCATATATACCAAAAACAACAAAATGAAAAAAGCTCTAATCACAGGAATCACGGGCCAAGACGGCTCATATCTAACCGAATTTTTACTATCAAAAGGCTACGAAGTTCACGGCATAATTCGCCGCTCAAGCAGCTTCAACACTGATCGCATCAACCATCTATACAACAATCCCGAAATCCAAGGCAAAAAATTATTCCTGCATTATGGCGACTTGGCCGATTCTTCTTGCATCTCGCGCCTATTAGAAAAAATTGTCCCAGATGAAATCTACAACCTAGCCGCTCAAAGCCATGTGAAGGTGAGCTTCGAAATTCCAGAATATACAACCGACGTTGACGCCACCGGCACTTGCCGCCTGCTTGACGCCATCAAAGACACCCGCATCAAAACCAAATTTTATCAAGCCTCATCAAGCGAAATGTTTGGCAAAGTGCAAGAAATTCCACAGCGCGAAACCACGCCGTTCTATCCTCGCAGCCCATATGCTTGCGCCAAACTTTTCTCGCACTGGCTCACCGTCAACTATCGCGAAAGCTACGGCCTGTTTGCCTGCAGCGGAATTTTGTTCAACCACGAATCTCCACGCCGCGGCGAAACTTTTGTGACACGCAAGATAACACGCGGCCTCGCAGACATTATGGCTGGCAAAACGCAAAAATTATATTTGGGCAATCTTGACGCCAAACGCGACTGGGGCTTTGCCGGCGACTATGTCGAAGCCATGTGGATGATGCTGCAACAAGACGAAGCCGATGATTATGTTATTGCAACTGGCGAAACTTATTCCGTCAGCCAATTTTTGGACGAAGCCTTTGGCTATGCGGGTTTAGACTGGAAAAAACACGTCGAAATTTCTGAAAAATATTTCCGCCCCGCCGAAGTTGATTTGTTGATTGGCGATTCTTCAAAAGCACGCAAAAAATTAGGATGGGCCCCGCGCGTTGATTTTAAAGGCCTTGTGAAAATGATGGTTGATGCAGATTTAGCAAAATATGACATCAAAATAAAATAAATTATGAAAACTTTCACCAGAGATCATGATAAACCAAAAGCGCAAACTCTTAGTGCCACAAGCGTTAAGAGCTCTTCATCACCTTTGCAAAATCAATCACCTCAAACAAATCCGCAAAGCGAAAATGCTCTTGAGATCAGAATTATAGAGACTGCAGGCGATCATCAAGAAATTGAAATCACTTGCGGCAAAAGAAAAAAACGCATCAGAATTGCAAAATTTTTACCAAAAAGTTTAACCAATGACCCTCTTGCAAGCAACATTGGCGCCACTTCCAACAATTCTCTAAAAAATCAAACGCAACAACCAACTTCAATTTTATCCGAAAAATTATTGAACGCTTTAGCAAAAATAAATTTTCTTGCCAAAGAAAATAAAATCGACAAACAAATTGATTATCAAAAAGTTTGGGATGGCCCCGAAAGAATAAAAATTGACGAAAAATTTGCCACACTTTCGCCGCAAGAAAAACAACAAATTTTTGATACCGAAACACAAAAAAGATCCAGCTATCTTTCAACCAACGACAAAGCAATTTTGGTTGCCGCAATAAACTATTTTCGCGAGCCGCAAAACAAGGTGGAACGCGGCGTCATCTCCAGCAAATTTAGTGAAATTGCCGACCAAAATTCATTCAAAAACTTTATCAATGAGGTCGTAAATTTAATCGAAAATCACAGCACAATTTTGGATAAATTTTTCACACAACAATCGCAAAATTCTTCTTTGCTAAAAAAAGAAAATTTAAGCAAAAATATTGGCGATATTCTTTCAGAAAAAAGCAGCGATCACCGCAAAGACAAGATCAAAAATTTCGTAAAATTTGCTGACCATGTTTCTTCTCAAACAACTTCACAAAACTAAATTTTGACTACAGACGTTCTTTATAGAATCATTTTCGGACTTGGCTCCAACCTTGACAATAGAGAGCTTAACATCAATTTGGCAATCAAAAAATTGCAGCAAAATCTTGAGTTAAAAAATGTCAAAACATCAACATTTATCACCAGCAAAGCTTTGCTAAAAGAAAACGCGCCAAGCGATTGGGACCTTGATTTCATTAACGCCGCAATGAGTGGCGATGTTGATTTGCAAAAATTTCCTGCACAAAAAATTTTGCAAATTGCGCAAGCAATTGAAAAAGAAATTGGCCGCAACAATGCTGCAGAAGGCCTCAAGATGTGGGCTCCGCGCGAAATTGATATTGATATTTTGGCAATTGGAAATTTAAAAATCGACCTTGGCGCCAAGCTGCAAATTCCGCATCCCGAAATACAAAATCGCGATTTTGTAAAAACGCCAGTTGCAGAAATTGAGCCTTATTGGCTGCAAGAATTGCAGAAAAAACTATAGCTCCGCAGCTTGGCAAACAACATTAAAACACATATCCAATCCCAAGCTTCAAAGTGTGCAACGTGATTGTTTCATTATCCGGCCTTGTGTTTGGCCCATAATTTAAATATTGCGCCTGAAACCTTTGATAATCATAGCTGGCGCGCGCAATCCAATCGTGATAAATGTTGAAAGACATGCCCACGCCATAAATTGGCGCAGTTCTTGTTGAATAACGAAAATCGTTCACCGAATAAGATTTTTGCTGCAACCCAACACGCGCCACACCCGCAGTTGCAAAGAGCTCAAGGCGCTTCACAATTTGATATCCAAAGTTTAATTTCAAGCCATAACGATCTCTGATTGTGATATTGTCGCCCCTAAAAAATGCCGGATCGTTATATTCGGGATTCGGATTGTTGCCACTAGAGGTTTTGCCGCCATCAAGCGCAAAAAAACTTTTTGCTTTTGAGTTCAAATTGTCATAAAAAATTTCTGGCGTCACCGAAAATTTATAACGCAATTTCACCTTATAGCCCGCGTTAAATCCAAAACCCAAACTGTTTTTTTCCGACACGCTTTTTTTCGGCGCATAACGATTTGGATCGTTGATATAGCCGTTATTATATTGATATTGATGCGATGCATGCGTGCCCAAAATATTGGCCGCAATAAAAAATTCGTTTTTGGCATGAGCGCTAGAAACAACGGCGCTGGCGATAAATAAACTTGCAAAAAATTTGCTGATTTTAGACATAAATAATAAATTGAGTTTGTCAAAAAAAGCCACAAGACTTGGCCAAACGTAATATTTTCTTGATAAAAGTTACAAATAGTGTTATAATGTCATTTATAAGCCATGTTGGCTATTTTTGTCAACGATTTAACAAAAAAATATATGCCTCCAGTAATAGAAAGAAGAGATATTGGCCCATCACCAGCACCGCCAACTCCAGCGCCGACGCCAGCGCCTCCAACTCCAGCGCCGCCAACTCCAGCGCCGACGCCAGCGCCTACAACACCAGCACCATCATCTTCAACCACCAAAACTGATGTTGTAACCTCATTTACAACCGCACAAGGCAGGATAGAATTTGAATTTTCATCGCAAAGCAACAAATGTCAATTTAAAGGATTTCTGCCTGAAACATTTTTTGCACAATGTTCTGATCCAGATAGAGCCGACTTCTCAACCAATTCTCAAGATGATCGATACAAATTTGGTAACTTTTCGCTTTTGCGAGGACCATCAAACGAAAGTCCCCCACCACAAATAACAAATATCAACGAAAACGTCAATAACTTCAAAACCTCTGGAGGAGCCACTCTTGCCATTGGCTTAGTTTTCTTAACTGCCGCTGCTGGCGTTGCGGCAGCTCTTTATTATCGAAACAGGGGATATCACGTTCGAGAAAGACTTGAGGAATGTATCAGAATTTCAAAGCATGGAACGTGATCACGGCAATCTTTTTGCCAATCCGGATTATGTCCCACAAAGCCCCGATGAAATAGAGCAAAAAAAGCAGTTTGATGCAAAAAAATTAGCCTATCGAACAGCAATCAGCACCTTAACAGAAAAAGCAATACCCGAATATGTTGACGCTTTGCGAGATTTCAACATAGGGGAATCTGGCAAAACCGAAGAAGCTAGGCAAAATAAATTAAATGAATATATAAAAGGCTTGCCAGGAGTTACGATTGCCATCAAAGATACACAAAAAATCAAGCCAGCTAGAACAGCGGCAACCTTTGGGCATCATAGAGATGCAGTTGATGGTTTTATGACCGCCATAAGAAGGAAGCTACTTCTTCAAAGACGCGAAAACGATACAGAAAAAAGAACTAGTCCAGCGGCCGCTGAAAAATTAGCGACAATCGTATCAGAATTGACGTTGGAAGAAAAAAGCATCCTACAAAGAGAGATCAAGGACGAGCTTAAAAAGCTTTCTAACGAACCTGAGCAAAACCTAGAATCAGTAAAAATTGAGCGCTTCAAAGGAATAATCCGTTATCTTAGCCCGATTGAAAAAATCGACGGAACCAAAGAATTTGGAGCTTCAATAAACTTTGCAGAAAAACTAATAACACTAGAGAAAACAAAACAATATCTTGGAAAAAAAGAATTGTCAAACAAGCAAAGAGATGCCATATTAGCGGCTGTAGAGAGGGTTCCGGAATATCATACCCAAGCACTTAGCGCCAATATCGAAGGCGCATTATCTCAAGTACTAAAAATG
>CAYPUN010000061.1:8275-8775 GCA_964413985.1 uncultured Rickettsia sp.
CATTACTCATTAACTAGCGACGAAATACTAGGTGACGTTAAGCTAGCACTTGAGGGCTATAGGGAGGGAGGGCCCGGAATTCCGAAATTAAGACCCGAGATTAAAATATGCAGCATTTTGAACAAAGAAAAACCTGCGCCAAGCAATGCCGTATCACCAGGAACAGTAACTCAAGCAACGACCGTCTTGAATCTCGAGAACTCTGCCGATCAATCGATGGGGCAGACTCCTGTTTAAATTTTATAAGATAGTCAAATTATGCCCGCACTGCCACATAACATAGCCCCTGTCTTTCTTGCTAGCAGACTTGCTGCAATTTTGCGCCAATCTTCAAGCCTGGAGAAGTTTTTTCGAGGCCTCTCTTCTGGAGCAAAATCAGCTGCCCCAAGGGTTAGCGTGGCAAAAATCCCCACCGAAATACTTTCCGACAAATTAACCGCCTCCGCAAAAACTGAAAAATCACTAATAATCAACGCCCTTCAAATTCAAAAACACAGCAG
>CAYPUN010000062.1:0-8649 GCA_964413985.1 uncultured Rickettsia sp.
GTTTATGAAGCTGGAAACCAATATATTGATAAGGTTTATTGGCAATTAAATTCTACAACGCGTGATTGTGAAACCGTAACTTGCCCTGCAACAAACTATCTTGGCGATAGGGCAAAATTTTCTGTAACCACGCGCAAAGCGGTTGGATTTCAGGCGCAAGGAACTTGCTTAAATGGCGAAAATAACAGCTCTGGACAACAAACATGGACAACCTTGCCATCAACCCTGATTGCACCTACAATGTTTTGTCAAAATGATGGAACTTGGGGTGGCGTTATCAATGAAGGAAATTGCAAAAAAGGATGTTTTGTTGGCGAAATATCTTGCGGCGCAGGAACTTGTATTTGTCTGCGTGGTGGAAGGTGTCATGGCGCGCGCTGTTTTAGATATAGATCTTTTAATATGGCTAGTGGAGAAATATTTCATTTTTCCTTTATCGATTCTTGTCATGAGGGTTGTGATAGTATGGATATTGTGTTCCATTGCATAGATGGAGAACTTCGAAAATTTCAATATCACCAAACTCCTTACAATTATAACATGGGAAATTGCAAAATGGCAAACTATACTGGCACTGCGGATTCTTTTGGAGTGCTTAGTGGCTATTATTCAATAGGATATGCCGAATATATTCATTACGATAACCAATGTTTCAAGAACATAAATGGCAATAACACTTGCTTCTCGCAACAAAATTCTGGCGATCAAACGCAGGGTCCTTATTGGTATTGGTAGAAAAATTTTTATATTACAAATTTAAATTTTATGATTGCAATTATAATGGGTTCAAAATCAGATTTCGCAACCATGCAGCATGCTTGCGAGATGCTTGACAATTTTAAAGTAAAATATGAAACCAAGATTGTGTCGGCGCATCGTACGCCGCAACGTCTTTATGATTTTGCCAAAAGCGCCAAAGAAAAAGGCGTGAAGGTGATTATTGCTGGAGCTGGTGGTGCGGCGCATCTTCCTGGTATGGCGGCTTCGATGACTTCGCTTCCTGTGCTTGGTGTACCAGTTGAAAGCAAGGCGCTGAAGGGTTTGGACAGTTTGCTTTCTATCGCGCAAATGCCAGCAGGAATTCCAGTTGGAACTTTGGCGATAGGCGAGGCGGGCGCTAAAAACGCGGCTTTGTTGGCTGTGGCAATTCTTGCTTTGAGCGATGCGAAATTGGCAAAAAAACTTGAAGATTTCCGTTTAAACCAAACCAAATCTGTTGCGCTAAAACCATAATTCTGTATGAAAAAATATTTTATCTTGCTGCTGTTTTTTGCTGCGTCTTGTTCTCATCAAAATGTTGATGAAAAAATTGCGCGTGATTTGCAAAAAAATTGGGCGCAATATTTCACGCAAGATTTTGAAGACACCAAAGATGTTGTGGTTTTTGTGGCCACAAATCGTCAGTCAAAAAATGACAAATTTGGTTGCGCGCCAAGTCAGTTTACAATGAAGCTTGACAACAAAATGCGCTTTGGAGCCTGCAAAATCAACGTTCCAAAGAATCATAAAATTGGCGAAATTTCTGCCGCAAAAGATGAGAAAGATTCGCTTGATAATGTTTTTAAAATTAAAGAAGAAAAAATTTTGTCGCTGCAAGAAATTGTTGCGGACGTGAAAAAATCCAATCGCACGCCGCTTGTTTTTGTGCATGGGTTTAATGTTGATTATCAAGAAGCGCTTTTTCGCGCGGCGCAAATTGCGTATGATTTAAAATATCAAGGGCCGATAATTTTGTTTTCGTGGCCTTCTGGAGCTGGTGATGGCTTGATGGAAAGTGCGATGATCAACAGAACTTATGACAACAATTTGAACAGTGCAAAAAATTCTGTTGCTGATTTTAAAAATTTGATGATGACTTTGCAGGGCGAAAAAATCAAAGTGAATTTGACAGTGCATTCGATGGGGCATCATGTGGTGCTGAACGCTTTGTCAGAGCTGGCGCAAGAAAATCCTGAAAAAACTTTTGTTGATAATTTGATTTTGAACGCGCCCGATTTTGAGGTGGATGATTTTCATTCGGTGGTTGCAACTGTAAAAAAAACCAGCGGGCGGATTACGCTTTATTGCTCGAGCAATGACAAGGCGATTATTGTGTCGGAAATTCTTAACAAAAACAATCGCGTTGGGGCGTGCTTGTATGCGCCAGATGTTGAAACTGTGAATGTGAGTTTGATTGATGATTCGCTGACGGGGCTTGGTCATGGTTATTATTATTCGCGCGAGGTGCTTGGCGACGTGGCTCAGGCGATGATGGGAATTGATGTGAAAAATCGGTTGTTTGTTGCGAGGAAGAGATTAAAAATTGGTGAGAAATATTTTTTACGTCGATAGTTTTTTTAAATACTGCTGTTTTTGATGGCTCTGGTGAAAGAGGAGATCGCGCTGCAGGGGTTCTTGCGGCAAATGTGGAGAAGATTTTTGAAAAAGAGGGTTTGAAAGAGAAGGAAGTGGCGAAGGAGCGGGGGTCTGGGGCTGAGTTTCCAAGTGGCACACCTCGTGGTGTTAGTGGAGGTGCGGCTGTTGGGGGTTTTGGTCAAGCTTGGTATAGGTAATAGCGCGATTAGCGTGTTGCGCCACCAGCACCACCGGCACCGGCGCCAGCAGAAGGACTATTCCTGCCATCGCCATCGCGAAGCCTCTTTGTCTCTCTGTCCTCCCTGTCATCACGGCTGCCAACCGCAAATCTTGCCGGCGTTGCCGAGGGGGGAGATCCTTGCGATCCAGCAGCAGGAGCGGCACCAGCACCAGCAGCAGGGTTATTCCTGCTATCTTCTTTTATCATCGTGGCGACACATTCTGTTAAATAACTATAAAAAGCTTGGCCGTAATCCTCATTATTTAAGCCGTAATCCCTTGCAACATCCAATGAGTCTCTAACTGGACTCTTCCCATCACTTGGCGTAGATTTTTGAAGAATAAGTTCTTTAATTGCGAGATGACTTTGTTGATCATTCTCGGATAATTCTTTTATTTTGGAGAGCAAAATATCAACGACATCTTTTCTTGCATCGTGAGCTGCAAACATTAGCGGACTCCATCCTAAACGCGGCGATTTATCAGCTTCACCAAGAAGTTCTTTTATATCTTCAAAAGCTTTTGGTTTGTCTCCATGATGAGCTTCGATCATTTTATCCAACAAAACTCTGGTTACTTCTATGTGGCCAAAGCGAGTTGCAAGATGAAGTGGATTGCAATAACCATCTCTATCTCGCTGCTGGATAAAAGTTTTAACTTTTTGTGCAACTCCTGCGGGATTGTGTTGATTTGTTTTGACTATTGCGTCGATAAAGATTGCAATAATTTTGGCTCCAACGTCACTTGTCTCGTGAGCGCTTGCAGCATTCATTGCTAATGTGTCGGTGTTGTCGTTAAAGTCTTTGTGAAAGTGTCCTCCAAGCAAGATTATCAAATTGTCCGAAGGGATGTTTTCAAAATCTCCTCGAGGATTATGAGATTTTTGTTTTTCCTTGAAGTTGTTGCAAGCCATAATAAAACCATCAATCAAAGCCTGAACCATTTCTTGGTTTAGTCTATCAGTTGCTGTAAATAAAGAGCTTTGCGATTGCTCCGGAGAATCTGTTTCGAGTTGAAAAACTTTCTGAACAAAATTAATAAAATCATGCCTAAATAAATTTTGTTTTATAAGACGATCTTCAAGGAATTTATTAATTTCTTCTTTGTTGCCTTTCTTTACCAAATCATTCATTTCTTGTCGCATGATCTTTACGGTTGCTGCAAAATTAAAAGATGGCGTGGTCAAAGGTAGATCAAAAGGTGTATCATTGGTTTCCATAGATGTGAATATTGAATTAAAATTTTAGCTTGATCACCTCAAATTAAATCTTGAATGCCTCAAGCTAATTTGATGACTTACAACATCATTAAAATAATTTTTTCCTATAGTCAAGTTTTTTAATCACATACTGACGCTAGTATGCTGGGCCGGCACCGTCAGTGCTAAATTTATCCCTGTCTTCATCCTCGCCGCAAAGCCTCTTTGCCCTTCCATCCTCTTCGCCGTCATTTAATGGAGCAAACGATGGGTGGGTTTTGTTAATTTATATTTATTTAAAATTTATCGCTGCACCTTGTTGGCGCAGCTCAGGAATTGCGGTTGTTTCAAACAGGCTGCCAAAATTATTAGCGCCGATAATTTTAAAATTATCACTCAGCGAAACGACGCCAAGGCCTATTTCATCTAGCTTTGCAATATCATTATCAACCAAGTTTTTAAGCAACGCAGATTTCGTCAAAAAATTAAAACCGCGACAATCGATAAATTTTTGAGTGACAATTTTTTCTTTCGTCAAAATTATTTTTTTTGTCGCAATCAAATTTTCTATTTTGCGATATTGTTCAGACGGGCAGCGGTGGCGATGAGTGTTCCACAAACGAAAACAATGGCGCAAGAAACGTTGTTTTTTTGCGGCATCAAGTTTTTGCCAAAATTGCGAAGTGAGCGGGCGAAACGCGTCAAACGTGGCGCGCCAGTCTGGCGAATTTTTGCAAGCCGCAACAAATTTGTGAAATATTTTTGAAAGTGGAAGTGCCGCATCTTGCAAATCAAGCGGGGCAGGGATCGCGCCAGAAATTGTGTGCGCCAAATTTTCTTGCGGCAAATGATTGCTGCGCGAATGTAAAAAAATTGTGCTTTGATATCCAGCGTCAACCAAACTGATCACCGCATCAAAGGCGGTGAGGCCAGCGCCAAGAATATGAATTTCTCTATCTTGCAAAAATTCACCCAAATCAACTTGCCAAAAATTTTGCGCCACATTTTCCATCTGTGCGCCAACGCAAAGCAGGCAATAGTTATAAGCTTCATTTTTGACAACAAAATATCCTTTTTCTTTTTTTATAGAAAAAATATCTTGATGATTAAAATTATATTTGATGTTCTTCAAATCAGCAATGGCGCAGCTTTGTGCAATTATAAAATCAAGATATAAATTATAAATTGCGCGCGGCACAAAATCTTGCGCCCCATATTTATAGCCATTTTGCGCCAACCACGTCACAAAGTGATCTTTGTCAGATTCAAGCGCGCTCATATTTTTTGCGCGCACGTTAAGCAAATGATTGATGTTCTTTGTCGCATAAGCCATGCCTTTGCTAACGCCAATATTGCGATCAAAAATTTCAATTTCTAGCAAATGTTTTTCATCGTGATTTTTCACCAAATTATAAAATGAAATAATCCCGCTGGCACCGAAGCCAATGATGGCAAGCCTTTTGGTTGTTGAATAATTTTGTTTTGAAATTTTCACTCGCAGTGACATAAGGTTATAAAGCTTCGTCACATTTTTGCTGCCAGTTGTAACAAAAATAAACGGAAAAATCGAATGAAACAGCAGCGCAATTGACGAATAAAAGCACGTGACAGAAAAATATAACGCGTGCTTCATATGCACAAAATAAGATTCGTGAATGTCGCGCAAATGCTTGGTTAGAAATAAAAACATATATTTTATTTTTTTAATGATGAGCGCCAGCTGCAGCTCCGGCCGCCGCTGCAGAGCCTTGCTGCAATTGCTGCGGTGGTGTTTTGCGACCACCATTTGCATTTGCAACAGAAGTTTCTGGTTTTTTATAAGGTGCGTTAAATTCTTCTTTAAGATTATCTCTTGCGCAAGGAATAAAAAATTCAACTGGCAATTCTTCTTGCCCTCCATATTTTATACCTTTTTGATCAAGGTTAAAACCTCGTGAATCAAGCTCAGAAGTTGAGTCGCAAGCTGCCATTGCGCATAAATTAAAAACGCAACGATAGCCGCAGCTAAACATAGTTCCATTTGGACTTTCTCCTGCGTCATAATCGTTTTGCGGCGTGCAGGCAACTTTTGTAACTTCTGCTGTGTTTATATCTTGCAACTTTCTCAAGCCAGCAACCACAATGTCTCCTGTATAATTAATTTTAGCTCTAAACTCAACTTGAGCGCTACTTAAATTCGCCGCATCACGTTCTGAACCGACTAAAGGCAACAAATTTTCATATGTTATTTTTTGCAAAGCATGTTTTGCATAATCAATGCAGCCAGAGCCATCAAGCGAATCTGCATAATAAGATTTGAGATCTATTTTGCCATCTTGCCCAACTTCTTTTCTCAAATGCAGTGCCGTCCAATGATCGACGCCGTTGCTAACCGCCAACGACAATTGTTGTTGCTCGTCAGAGCCAACAAAAGTCAAAACATCAGAAATCAAATTGGCATCGCTTGAATGATCGCTTTTAATAATAACCGTTTTAAATATTTTTGAAAAATCTCGATTTTGTGGAAAATTTTCTCTAAATGTTTTTCCAGCCAAGCTTTCAACATGCTGATGCGTAAGCTGCGTGTCGTCGCGAGTGATGCGATTAAATTCTGCCATTTCTAATTCGTGGCGCGTGGTTTTTATTTGCGAATCATCAACGCCAAAAGTTATTTTTAAATTTAAAGATGAGGCATCAGATTCTCCATCAACAACATTGATTTGCAATTTTCCATCGCCATTGCAAGAAATTTGATATTGAGTGCCAAGCACCAGATCAAGAAGATTGATGCAATTATTTTCTTTATCAACTCCAGCAGAATACGATTCGGGATTGACCCTTTCAACATTGGCCTTAAGTGTCTCAAACAACGCCTTGTCTTCAATTGGATTTTTTTCTGGCGGTTTGCTTATTGGCAAATTAGCTTTTATTAATTCTTGGCAAACTCCATAAAATTCTAAAATTTTTTCTATTTCTACTGCATGCAGCGCTTCTGAAATTATTTCCCCATTTACTCCCAAAACAGCGGTTATAGCGCTTTGCTCACCGCTTTGTGCGTTTTTTATTCCAACAAGAGTGAATTCAGTGGGAACGTCATTTTGGTTTTTTGCAAAAAGTTTTATTTGACCACTATCTTCCTCTTTAAGAATAAATATTCCAGCTTCACCAATATCTCTTTTTAGATTCTCATTGTCTCCGTGAAGTGCCTCAAACAAAAACAGAAGCGCTGCAGATAAATCCTTTGCCTTTTTCTGCGCATCATCTTCCAAACCGCGTCTTTTTTTTGCTTCAGATTCTGGGGGAGGGGAGTTTGAGCTAAAAAAGCTAAAGTCGCCATCGCCGACTTTTCCCTCTCTCATAGTTGTAAACTGATCTTCAGGGTTTGTCCCGTTCGAATTTGCGCCGCCATTATATCGTCCTGACATTATTCAAAATTTTAAAATTAATATTTTTTATTATTAACCCATCTCCTCTTATTTGTCAAAGCCTCAAAATCAACAATCCGCAATTTTTTCTTGATCGCGCAAATCAAAACTGATATACTGCAAAACGAGTGTTTTAATTTTCTAAACTTCAAAATAAATTTTTATGTACAAATTATATTATATGTCTGGAGCCTGCTCTTTGGCGGTTCACGTTGTGTTAAACGAACTCAACCAACAAGTTGAAATTGAAAATGTGCGCATGCCAGAAGGTCAGCCACGTCCAGCAGAATTCTTAAAATTAAACCCGTGCGGACAAGTGCCTTTGCTGGTTGACGGCGATTTTGCAATTCGTGAAGGTGGCGCAATTTTGGTTTATTTGCTTGACAAGCATAACAGCGAAATGTTGCCAAAAAGTGGCGAAGCGCGCGCCAAAGCATTGCAGTGGCTGATGTTTGCCAATGCAACTTTGCACCCAACTTATAGTCGCATATTTTTCGCAATGCGCGCAATCAAAGATAAAGCAGCGCAAGATGCGGTCATCAACCCTACAGTTGAAAGCATCAACAAGCTTTGGGCTGAAGTTGATGCTCAGCTTGCAAAAACAAAATATGTGTGCGGCGACAAAATCAGCGCTGCCGATATATTGCTTGCAGTTATAGCAAATTGGGGCATCGGCATGTTTCCATTTGAAATAAAACGTGGCGAAAATTTAAAAAGAATGTTAAAAGATGTAACTTCTCGCCCCGCTTTTCAAGCGGCTTTAAAGCGCGAAGCTGTTGAATATAAAGCAGTATAAAATGACAAAAATTATCCGCCGCGCCAATGATCGCGGCTTTTTCGATCATGGTTGGTTGAAAACTCACCACAGCTTTTCGTTTGGCGAATATCATGACGAAAATTTTATGAATTTTGCCTCGCTTCGAGTGATCAACGAAGATTATATCGCGGCGCAAAAAGGTTTTGGTTTCCATCCGCATCAATCGATGGAAATCATCACCTTCGTGCTGCGCGGCACTTTGACCCACCTTGACAATTTGGGCAATCGCGAAGAAATCGGCGCCGGCTGTTTTCAAATTATGAGTGCGGGCGATGGCATCACTCACAGCGAATTCAACTATGGCAACGAAGAAGTTCACCTGCTGCAAATTTGGATTAAGCCAAACAAAAAAGGTGGAGCGCCGTCATATAAAATTTTTAAACCCGAGATCGAAGGTAGATGGGCGTTGGTTGCAGCCAATGTTGACAATCAAAATTCTGGCGCCAATTTTTTGCAGATGAAACAAGACGCCTGTGTTTATGCAATTGATTCACAAAATTTGCGCGAAATAAATTTGCCAAAAATCACGCAAGAAAAAATCTGGCTGCAAGTTGCACTGGGAAATATCGAGCTTGATGACGGCACGAAACTCAACGCTGGAGACGGCCTTGGCATCAACGCCAGCGAAATAAAAAAAATTATTTTTCACGAAAAAA
>CAYPUN010000063.1:0-8456 GCA_964413985.1 uncultured Rickettsia sp.
ATTAAAGTATTGTTGATAATTTTTTTTCCAAAAGAGGGATATCGACAACGATGTCTGATTGCCACGCTGTCTTGTCTTGACTGGTTTGCTGACATTCGAATTTGTGATAATTTATGGCGATATTTTCACTCATTTTGCCAAAACAAGTTTCGCCGCCCCAATCTTTGCTGACCATTTCAATCAAAGTTGAATTGTTTGGCATAAACATGGCGTTGGTGATTCCAGCGCCATGCGGGGCTATGATAAATTTGGCGTTGTGCGCAATTGACAATTGCTCGATGAACGAAAAATCTTCCATATAAACCGTTTTGAAGCCATATTTTTCAAGCATTTTGGTGAGGTCTTGCTCGTTTGTAACTTTGCGCATGATGTCTTTTTGTGGCTTGCTGCGACTGATATAAATTTTTTGTCCAAAATTGGTGGTTAGTTTTTGCGCAAAATTGGTGATTAGTTTATCGCGAACTTGGTGGAATTTTAAGAATTGATAATAGCCTTTGGTGCCAATGTTGATGCAGGAAACGAAGGAAAGGCTAGGAATTTTTAGCTTTGATTTTTTTGGGATAAAACGAATTTGTTTTTTGCTGATTTTGAAAGCTTCCAAGCTTGTCATTATGAAATTAATTTTGCGATAAGATGATGGCAGAATTAAAGTGTGGTTTGGATATTTTTCTTGCATCAAGATCAGCTTGGAAAGGGCTTCCCACATCCAGTGGCAATAGTTTTTTGACCATTCGTCAGAGATCAAAATGTGACGTTTTTTTGTAAAAACTGGAATTGTAAAAAAATATTTTAGCTTGAATTTTGGCTTGCGATATTTTGCATAATATTCTGCTCCGACGCAGGAATCTTCAACAACTTGACCATTTTTGATGATGACGGCGTTGTTTGTTACATAAGCGTTTTCAAACTCTTGAACTGCAAATGGATCTTTTGTCATTATAAAATTTTTGCGAAATATTGGATTGTTTTTTTCAGGCCCTCTTCCAACTTGATTGTGGGAGAGAAATTGATTAGCTGCTTTGCTTTGTCAATGTTTGGCTGTCTTTGAATTGGGTCATCTTCTGGCAGTGGTTTGAAAACAATTTTTGATTTTGAGCCGGTTAAATTGATGACCATTTGCGCCAGTTCGTTCATCGTGAATTCGCCCGGATTGCCCAAATTGACTGGGCCGGTGGCGTTTTGGAGGTTCATGAAATTTATGATGCCTTCGACCAAATCGTCAACATAGCAAAAAGAACGGGTTTGGTTGCCATTGCCATAAATTGTGATATCTTCGTTTTTTAAGGCTTGCACGATAAAATTTGACACGACGCGCCCGTCATTGATTGACATTTTTGGGCCATAGGTGTTGAAGATGCGGATGATTTTGATGTTGACGTTATATTGGCGATAATAGTCGAAAAATAGGGTTTCGGCGACTCTTTTTCCCTCGTCGTAGCAAGATCTGATGCCGATGCAATTGACGTTGCCGCGATATTCTTCGGTTTGTGGGTGCACCAACGGATCGCCATAAACTTCGGAGGTTGAGGCTTGGATGATTTTGGCATTTACGTTTCGCGCCAGCTCAAGCATGTTGATTGCGCCCATAACGCAAGTTTTGGTGGTGTGCACCGAGTTGTGTTGATAATAAATTGGCGATGCTGGACAGGCGAAATTGTAGATTTCGTCAACCTCGAGATGGATTGGTTGCGAGACATCGTGGCGGATCACTTCGAAGCGTGGGTTTGAAAATAAATGCTCAATGTTTTTTTTGTTGCCCGAGAAATAGTTGTCGAGCGAGATAACTTCGTGACCTTGCTGCAATAATTTTTCGCATAGATGGGAGCCAATGAAGCCGGCGCCCCCGGTTACTAGAATTTTTTTCATTACGAACTGTTTAAAAAATTTTTAGAAAAATTATTGCAAGCAAGATCTAGAAAAATTATAGATCTTTTGAATGGTTGGCAAGATAGTCGGCAACGCCTGCAGCGTCTGCTTTCATGCCTTTTTTGCCTTTGTTCCAACCAGCTGGGCAAACTTCGCCGTGAGCTTGGAAGAATTTAAGGGCGTCAACCATGCGAATTGCTTCGTCAATGTTGCGGCCCAATGGCAGATCGTTCACTACTTGGTGGCGCACGATGCCTTCTTGGTCGATCAAGAATGTTCCGCGCAAAGCTACGGCTTCGTTGATGAGAACGTCATAATCGCGTGCGATGTTTTTGGTTAAATCGGCAACCATTGGAAATTGTACTTGGCCGATGCCGCCTTTTTCAACTGGAGTGTTTTTCCAAGCGATGTGCGAGAAATGTGAATCAACTGAAACTGCGATAACTTCTGCGCCAAGGTCTTTGAATTCTTTCAAACGGTGATCAAACGCGATGATTTCTGATGGGCACACAAAAGTGAAATCAAGTGGGTAGAAAAATAATACACCGATTTTTCCTTTCAAAAAAGTGTGAAGATTGAATTTGTCGTTGATTTCGTTATTGCCCATAACTGCTGCTGCAGTGAAATCTGGGGCTTTTTTTCCAACTAGAACTGACATATTTTTTTATTAGTTTGTTAAATTGTTTTTGAATTGAAACATTCGCTATACATTATGCGCTTTTCATTTTTTAATACAATCTTATTTTTTTAAAATTTCACTTGTTTTCATTTATCGAAAAACTTTATACTTGACGTCCATTTTAATTTTATTTTTTTTCAAATGTCTCTACTAGATTCGAAACCAATTTATAAACCATTTCACTATCCTTGGGCTTATGATGCGTGGTTGAAGCAGCAGCAAATTCATTGGCTTCCTGAAGAAGTGCCTTTGGCTGACGATGTGCGCGATTGGAAGCACAATTTGACAGCTTCGGAAAAAAATCTTCTCACACAAATTTTTCGCTTTTTTACGCAGGCCGATATTGAGGTGAACAACTGCTATATGAAACATTATGCGCAAGTTTTTCAGCCGACAGAAGTGCAGATGATGCTTGCGGCGTTTTCAAATATGGAAACTGTGCATATTGCGGCTTATTCGCATTTGCTTGACACAATTGGCATGCCTGAAAATGAATATCAGGCCTTCATGAAATATAAAGAAATGAAGGATAAATATGACTATATGCACAAATTTGGCATTGCGACAAAAAAGGACATTGCCACTACTCTGGCGGTGTTTGGTGGGTTTACTGAAGGGCTGCAACTTTTTGCGTCTTTTGCAATTTTGCTCAATTTTCAGCGTTTTGGTAAGATGAAAGGGATGGGGCAAATTGTGGCTTGGTCGGTGCGCGACGAAAGCCTGCACACTGCTTCGATCATTCGCTTGTTTAGAACTTTTGTGCAAGAAAATCCAGAAGTTTGGGACGAAGAATTGAAAGGACGTTTATATGAAGCTTGCGCCACAATTGTGCATTTTGAAGATGCGTTTATTGATTTGGCGTTTGAGCTTGGAAACATTGAGGGCCTTACTTCGCGCGAGGTGAAACGCTATATTCGCTATATCGCGGATCGTCGTTTGAACCAGCTTGGATTGAAGGATATTTATATGATTGACGACAATCCATTGCCTTGGCTTGATGAAATTTTGAACGGCGTTGAACATACAAATTTCTTTGAAAATCGCGTGACAGAATATTCTAAAGCATCGACCACAGGCACGTGGGAAGAGGTTTTTGACGAGATTGACGAGCAAAGAAAAACTATGTTGTCGGTATAAATTAATTATAGAAATTATGCGACAAAATGGCGGCAAAATATTGAGTTTGGTTTTGAGGTTTTGCCTGCTGTTTTGCCTTTTGTTTTCTAAGGCGGGCAACGCTCATCAAATTAAAAATTTAACAGTTTTGGCCGAGCCAAATTTGGTTGTTGCAATCACCAAAATTTCGCGCATTTATTCGCAAAAAAATGGTGTGATTGTTTCGGTTGGATTTGCGCCGGCAGCATCTTTGATCAACGATATCGATTCTGGCGAACCTGCTGACATCTTTATTAGCGCGCATCATGAGTGGTTGCTCGATTTAAAACAAAAAGGGTTGATCGATATTTATAACGTCACCCATATTGCTAGTGATGATCTTGTTTTGGTGACGGCGCGCGACAATTTGTCGGTGCCAAATTATCTCTCCGTTGCAAATATAAACTTTGAAGAAGCCTTGAGAAACATGGATCAAGGGCGCTTGAATTTGATTATTGATAATGATGAATCTTCGCTTGGAAAATATAGCGCGGCGATGATTTCTTCTTTGCAATTGAACGAGGTTAAGCTTTTTGTGAAGCTGAGTGAGGATAAATCTTCGATTGTAAATTTGCTGAAGGATAATATTGACAGCTATGCGATTTTGTTGGCCAGCCAAGTCAATGGGCGCGCGGAGTTGAAGGTTTTGGCGCGCAAGAAAAGTCAGCATGTGTTTTATCAGGCGCTGGCAATTGCGGGCGACAATATGGATGGTGCGCGCGAGTTTTTGAAGTTTTTGAAAACGCCGCAGGCGAAGAATATTTTTCGCGAGAATGGGTTTTTGGTGGAATAGATTGGTTACAGCCACATTTAGAAATTAACCGAGCAATATTCACATGGCCCCGCTTAGCTTTTTTTAAGGCGACGAGCCTTAAAAAAAGGTTGCCGTAGGGGCCATGTGAATATTGCTTGGTTAATTTCTAAATGTGACGCTAGACAAAGAACTCACATCGATTTTTTCTTCGGCAATCTAGCAAAAATAAAATCTGTGAGGCACGGTGGCAACAGGGTTGCAAGCCACACAACTGCGTATAGTGGAAACGGAAAAGCAATGCGTGATTTGTTTTTGGTTAGTGCGAGTTTTATTTTTTGCGCGGCTTTTTCTACAGACATCAAAAACGGCATATAAAAATCATTTACGTCTGTCATTGGAGTCTTGATATATCCAGGGCAAACGACGTTTACTTTAATTCCAAATTCGGCTAAATTTCCGCGCAAAGCTTCGCCATAAACCTTGACGGCAGCTTTGCTGGCGCTGTAGGTTGGTGAGGATGGAAGTCCACGAAATCCCGCCAGAGAAGCGATGATGGCGATTTGGCCTGATTTTCTTTGCTTCATTTTTTCAATTGCGGGGTTGATGATGTTGAGAACTCCGTCAATGTTGGTGGCGAAAATATTTTTTATTTGGGCAACGCTTTCGGTGCCGCCACTGGTGCCTGCTGATATGCCAGCATTGGCGATGATCAAATCTAGCGGGTGAGTTTTTTCAATTTCCAAAATCCATTCACGCACGGATGTTTCGTTTTTGACATCGAGCGATTTTATGACAACATTTGCGTTTAATTCTTTGCAAATCTCTTTTACTTCTTGTAGTTTTTGAAGATTGCGGGCGCATAAAAATAAATTTACATCGCGAGATGCATAAATAATCGCAAGGGCGCGACCAAGGCCACTGCTGGCTCCGCTAATTAAAATGTTCATATGAAATATAAATTTATTACGTTTGAAGGTGTTGAAGGTTGCGGCAAATCGACGCAAACAAAAATGTTGCAGCAATTTTTGCACGAAAAAAACTATGATGCAATCATAACTCGCGAACCTGGTGGTGCCAAGGCTTCGGAAGCCATTCGCGCAATTTTGCTTGATGACAATTTGCCAAAGTTGAATGCAAAAAGTGAAATTTTGCTGAATTTTGCCGCAAGAATTGAACATGTTGAACAATTGATCAAACCCGCTCTGGCTGCAGGCAAAACCGTGATTTGTGATCGCTTTTTTGATTCAACTTTTGCTTATCAAGGATTTGGTTTTGGTGTTGATTTGAAATTGATTGAAGAGGTTAAAAAATTGGCAATTGGCGATTTTGCGCCTGATATTACGTTTTTGATTGATGTGCCGGTGGATATAGCATTTGCAAGGATTGAGGATAGATCGACAAACAATCGCTATGAAAAATTAGGACGCGATTTTCATCAAAGAACTCGCGATGGATTTTTGCAAATTGCGCGTGAGAACAAAAGAATTAGTGTGCTTGATGGAACCTTGCCAGCAAAGGATTTAGCGGTGCAAATTCAAAAAATTTTACATGGCTGATGAAGTTAAAAAAGATCCATTGTTAGAGTTGCTTGAGGCTATCAATAGCAGTAATACAGGCCTTGCGAGAGAGATGTTGGCCAAAAATCCAGAGCTGGTTTTGTTGAAAAATTCGCAAAACCAAAATGCCTTGAGAAGCATAATTGCGACTAAGAATTATGAGCTGTTTGAACATGTCTGGCAAGATGAAAGGATGCACAAAGCAATTCTCGACCTAGCCAATAATGACAATATTTCAGTTATTGTTGTGGCCTTGACAGAGGTTAGGGGGTGGAATTTTTTTGAATATGTTTTGCAGAAATTAAATCCTAAAGAGCGAAGCAGTTTATTTTATGATAAACAAAATACGTTTAATTTGTGCGCCCTTGAATTTCTTGTCGCAAACCGCCCATACTATAAGAAAACTCTAGTTGAAAACAATATTTTCTCGCAAGAACAAATTGATAAAATTGCAAAAATTGCCAATGCGCGCACATTTTTAAAATTTGCTTATTCTCCACTTGGCTTTTTTCAAGGCACCGATCTTGTGTGCCGTTTGCAAAGGTTTCTTGTTCGCGATGTAGCAGAGGCATCGGATCTCAAATTTCTTGAGGCGCTTAAAATAATCAGTGACGAAACTACGGCGCAAGTCACAGATTCTTTCAAGGTGAATATGGTCAATCTCGGCTATGTTGATCATGATGCTTATGGCGCCATAATTTATGGCCAAGATGGGCGGCCGCAATTTTTTTCGTATATTGATAGCTATATTCCAAATGCCGAAATTGGCAAAAAATATAATTTTGGCGAATGTTGCTTTAGGCTTAAAGTCGAATTGTGTAATTTGCCTATCGATGATTTGCGCGAAGAAGTTTTTCGCGTTTTTGAAGGCCGGCACGCTTTTGAACAAAGCGCTGAAGAGGCAAACAAAAAACTGGCACAGCTCGTTGTTTGCGACGAAAATTCTGTGCCAATTGTTGTTAGCCAAAGCATTCCAACGCAAAAGCAAGAATTTGATCGCGAAAATTGTTCTTATAAATCCACAAACATTGCAATGCGATTTTTGGTGCAAAAAATGCATCCCGAAATGGTTTATGAGCTTGGCGAAAATGGCGATCCGCGCGGCGGTTTATATGATGACTACAAAAGATTTCGTCGCAAAATTACAGATAATGCCATGCAAATTTTGCGCCAGCAACTGCTTGAAACCCGCGCCGATTCTGATGAATTTGACAGAATGGTTTATAAAGCAATTGTTGAAGATTTTAATGAAATGCTAAAAAAAGCTGGAGGCAAAGGGGATGTTCCTAGATTTGATTTGTTGCGCGGCACTTTGCGAAGCCTTGACTCGCAAGGGTTTGGAGCTGCATCTGCTGAGGCTTTGCAGGCAAATCGCGGGATTGATATTGTAATTTAATTTTTAATCCTATGGAAGAATTTAGCGAAAGTCGGAAAAATGAAATTGTGGATGCGCTGCTTAGAACTATTGACGCCGCTAAAGATAACAAAAGCAAAAATGATGTGGCGCTAAGGATGATGACAAATTGTCCTTGGACGCTGTTTAGAAAAAATGAGGAAGGTATAAGTCCTTTTATACAAATTATTTTGGATGAAAATTTTGAGTTGCTTGAAAAAATTTTTAATAATAAAAATCTTAAAGAAACGACTTTAAGTTACAAAGATTCTGACGGAGAATTATTGCTTGCAATAGGCCTGATTAGCGCAAATAACCTACAAGTTTTTCAAAATTTTTTGCAAAGTCTTTCAAGGGAAGAGTTGCAAAAATTCTGCTATCATTTTGATAATTTTAGAATTTCAACCATAGAACATATCACTTCAAGATGTTTTTTTTACGATTCAGCCCTTACAGACACAGGGGAATTCAATCAAGACAAAATAAGACAAATTAGAAAGCTGGCTGCCGCAAGAACGTTTTTGAAATTCGCTTATCCAACCGATGGATCGTTTATGGGGACAAATCTTGCATGCAATTGTCAAAAGGTTTTGCTGCATCAGAAGGAAGAGGAGAAAGATCAAAAATTTCTTGAGGCACTGAAAATAATTTATCTAAAAAAATTAACTGCAATTGGTGATAAAAAGGTAAAAGTTGTTAATTTAAAATATGATGAACATGATGCATTTGCGATAATTATTTGTGATTTTGAAGGAAAGCCGCAATCGCTTGCATATGTTGATAGCTATATTCCACTTGGCAATGGCGGTGAAGGCAAAGAATATCATGATGGTGTTTATGCATTTGCGCTGCAAGAAAAATATCAAGACGACATTGCAATTTTGGAAGAAGATTTACAATCCGAGTTTGGAGGAACTAAACTTTATAATTTAGCATATTTTCTAGAACACGCTTTGGGAAAATTTGTTGTTTGCGACGAATATAATGCGCCAAAAATAGTTTCACAAAGCATTCCAACCAAACGACAACCGCGCGAAAAAATCAATTGCTCGT
>CAYPUN010000064.1:0-8109 GCA_964413985.1 uncultured Rickettsia sp.
GAAGGTTCAAGAGATTTTGGCAAAATATCCTGCGGCGCGAAAAAAATCAGCAGTGATGCCGCTGCTTGATTTGGCGCAGCGTCAGAACGATAATTATGTTTCGCGCGCCGCAATCGAAGAGATTGCGCGCATTCTCGAAATTCCCGAAATTCGCGTTTATGAAGTTGCGAGTTTTTATACGATGTATAATTTGAAACCAGTTGGGAAATTTTTGGTGCAATTTTGCAAAACCACGCCGTGCATGCTTCGCGGCATTGATGAGTTGATGAAGGCGACAAAAGAAAAATTGGGAATTGATATTGAAGAAACAACTGAGGATGGGCTTTTTACGCTGAAAGAAGTTGAGTGTTTGGGTGCTTGTGTGAACGCGCCTGTGATTCAAATTAATGATGATTATTTTGAAGATTTGACGAAAGAAAATTTCTTTGAGATTTTGGATAATTTGAAAGCTGGGAAATCTGTGAAGGTGGGCTCGCAATTGATGGCTGCTGCAGCTTAGGGCTGTGGTTTTGGGCGGTTGATGCTTAATTTTCAAAATTTAAATCACTCGCCAATTAGAATAAAGGCGATACAATATATCTTCCAAATATCGGACTTGTAGCTCAGTTGGTAGAGCAGCTGACTCTTAATCAGTAGGTCGGCGGTTCGAATCCGCCCAAGTCCACCAACACTCTGAGGCAGTTTAAGCCCTCTCAAAAAACCCTCCATGGGGCACTCTTGGGGCACTAAAATGCAAGAAACCGCAATAAATCTCCGCAATAAAGTTCTTCATTCGATTTTTTCTAATTTTTATTTTGTTGGTTTAAAAACTTCTGTTTTCTTGCTAAAAGGTAGGAAATATTTTTTGAGTTGCCCCTCTAGTGCCCCACAAAAGCATAATTAATATTTTATATCCTTTAATTTAAAGGCTTAAAGCTGTTTTATTCTTCTGATTAATTATCAGCTGTTGTTAATTGTTGTCTTTTATTTTGTTTTCGTGTAATTTTTGCTTGTTGTTAAAAATTATCAAGCAAATGGCAAATATTGAAAAGCGCATAGCAAAAAGCGGTGCAATTTCTTACAGGGTAAAAATAAGGCTTAAAGGCTATCCAGAGCAGATAGCGACTTTTGAGAGAATTACTGACGCGAAACGATGGGTGCAAGACACCGAATCGGCAATTAGAGAAGGAAGGCATTTTAAAACCTCTGAGTCAAAAAAACACACAGCTAAAGAATTAATCGACCGCTATATTGCAGAAATTTTGCCAAAAAAACCAAGAAGCATTTCAGACCAGAAAACACAATTGAATTGGTGGAAAGATGGAATTGGCAGCTTTTTGCTTTCTGATATAACGCCAGCTTTAATTACTGAATATAGAAGCAAGCTGGCTTTAGAAAAAAGCAATCGCAAGGGGGTTGTAAGAAGCGATGCAACTGTTAATCGCTATTGTGCGGCGCTTAGTCATTGTTTTACTATTGCGGTTAAAGAATGGGGCTGGATGCAGGAAAATCCGCTGTTGAAAATAAAAAAATTTAAAGAACCGCGCGGTAGGGTGAGGTTTTTAAGTGATGAGGAAAGAGAAAAATTGCTAGAGGCGTGCAAAGAAAGCCAAAGCCCATTTCTTTATGTTTTGGTTGTGTTAGCAATTTCAACTGGCGCAAGAAAAATGGAAATAATGAGCCTTAAATGGGCAGATGTTGATTTAAACCGCGACATGATAATTTTGCATGACACAAAAAATGGCGATAGGCGGTCGCTGCCTTTGGTTGGCATTGCTAAAGAGTTGATGAAAAATCATTATAAAAATCGCAATCAAAATTCAGATTTAGTTTTTCCTGCTAAAAATCTTAGAGACCCAATTGATATAAGAACCCCGTTTGAAACGGCGCTTCAAAAGGCAGAGATAAAAGATTTTAGATGGCATGATTTAAGGCATTCTTGCGCAAGTTATCTTGCGATGAATGGCGCGACTTTGGCGGAGATTGCGGGGGTTTTAGGGCATAAAACTTTAAGCATGGTAAAGCGTTATTCGCATATTTCAGAGGCGCACACGGTAAAGGTAGTGGAGAGGATGAATAGTAAGATTTTTGGGGGAGTGAGATGAGTAAAATAAATAAAAAAGACTTTTATAACTTTATAGATGTTTTTACAATAATTGCGCAAAAAAATTGCTCCAATAGAGAGGATTTAGAGCCAGTTTTACAAAAAATATCGACAAATTTCTTAAAAAAATCCATTCGTTGTTTTGAAAAAATAAGAAGCTCTCAATCAAATCTCGAACCTTCAATTTTGAGTTTTGAGGAGTTTGAAAAAGAAGATTTTGAAGATTACTGTTTATCAAGCGCTAGTCATTATATTATTAGACCAGTGATAGATCTAATCGAGAAAAAATTCATAAAAATTTCAATTTCAAACAAAGGCGTAATCAGTAAAGAAAGTTTTATTAATTTAAGAAGTCACATAAATAAAAACGAGGCATGTTTTTATAATTTAGAGGGTTATCAAGATGAATTTAAGCTAGAATGTTTAACCGACTTCTTTACGCCAAAAGAAGATTTTGATTATTTTTTAAAAACAGGAAGACGATTTTGTGATAGCAAAGAAAATGAACAGGGATTTATTCTATCCGAAGCCAGCGGAGACACTCATCATGTATATAATAATGACTTCCAGCTATTTGTTGAATCCGTTAACAACATAATTAGCTATTTCGATGTTCATAATTTATTTACTGCAAAAGGCCTTAGAGATTGGGAAATAGACTTCGCAATTGACTGCTTGGTTGAAAATAGAAAGGCTTATCTTTTGACAAAAAGGCATGTTTATGATGATGGATATTGTTTGATTAGAAATCCTTCCATGTATTGCAATGTTTTCTTAAAAAAAGAAAATTACGAAGGGCTTTTTTTCTTTAAAAAACAAATAGAACAAATACCAGAAATATATTTTGATAGACATTTTACATACAAAGAAGTTTTGGAAAGATGGAGCCTTAGTCAAGAAAGAATAGACAAAATTCTTTCTGAACTCACCGATCCAGATGATATATGGACTAGAATGAGTCTTGATGGTAGGGTAAATTTTCCTCGTCACAAAACATTCAGGAGGCCTCATGATAAGAAGCATTGGTATGGCAAGAGGCTTACCGAGGACGATTATAAAATAATAAGATTAAACTTCATAAAATCGGCTGTCTTTCCAGAGAGATACTTAAGGGCAGTTGAGAGTCACTACGGTCTGCCAAAATCAGGAGCAAAATATAACATAAGTAAAGATAGAGATTTCGTTAAATATCTAAAAAATGAGATAAAAAATCATTCCAATGAAAAGCCGCTACCAAAAGAGTCTAAAAAAGGCAATTCTTACAGTGATATCGCACAAAAACAATATGGAATACCTTTAAGAAGATTTAGAGAGTTATGGGAAGAAGTTACTAATAGTTTGCCAGAAAATAATATTTGGAAACGGGCTGGAAGACCAAAAAAATAACATCAAAAATCATAACATTTTCGCGGCATCTGCATTTCAATTTTTCTCAACTCTTTTAGTTCAACATTCTAAAATCATAACACAAAATCATAACACTATTTTGTTTTGTTATGATTGATTTAATCGATTTATTGTATTTTGCCGCCTATACTTCTAGCTGCTTCGAAGCATTAATTAATAACTAAACTTTTAACAAATGACAAATCAAAACTTGGAGATTCCATCTCCCAAATATTTTTCTGTGCGTGCTTTTTGCGAAAGACAAAATCTGAGCGAAGGAATGGTCAGAAGCTGGATTTTCTTTTGCGAAAAAAACCTTTTTAAGAAATGTATTCGCAGGATTGGCCGCAAAATTTATATCTCAGAAGAAAAATTTTTTGAATGGATGGAGGATAACCATGCTTAAAACAACAAAAAAGCTTGTAGCTGAAACTTTGGACGGTCAGCAACTACAAGCTCTCAATTACTCACAATTTATTAATCGGAGCTTTATGATTTTAAAATCCAATTCCAACAATCGCAACAAAAAACTAACCGCCACCTTTTCACTACAAAACAGCGGCGCAACAAAAACAATCACCCTAAAAGGCCAAACAGCAAAAACCTTAATTGCTTTAATCAAAGCAAAACAAAAAGGCTGCACAGCCTTAGAAATAAGCAGTTGGGCGCTTCGCTTGTCTGGCTATATCCACATATTAAGAACGAAATATCGCCTTAATATCGTCACCAAAAAAGAGCCTCACGATGGCGGTTCTCACGGTCGCTATTTTTTGCTTGATGAGGTGGATATTTTAGAGTCAAAGGATAATGATAGAGGCTAACCACCTTGTCGCTAGTGGTGGTGCTGAAAAAGTGCCGCCACGGCCATTTGCAAAATACGCTCTTCAATTTCATAAATTAGGTTTTTCGATTATTCCCTGCTTTAACAAAAAGCCCGCGATTAAGTCGTGGAAAGGGTTTCAATCAACAAAACCAAGTAAAAATCAAATTGAAAAGTGGATTGAGAAATTTCCCAACGCAAATATTGGCATTATAGCTGGCGCGGTTTCAAACCTTACTGTTGTTGATTGCGACAACCTTAATTTATCAATTGAAGAGCTTGAAAAAGAGTTTGGCGAAAGCAAATTTATTGTTTCAACGCCAAGTGGCGGCACGCATTTATATTATTGCTTTAATGGCGAAAAGAAGGCGATAAATTTTGATGGTAGAAAAATTGATTTGATTAGCGAAGGTTGTTTTATTATCGCGCCTTATTCTTTTAACGCACAAAAAAATGCCTTTTATAGCGTTTTTAAGGGTGGTTTTGATGATTTGGCTTGCTTGACTCATTTAAAAGCGAATGTAGCTAAAATTGGGCGGAAAATTCAGGTTTTCTCAGGTTTTCAAGTTGATGGTGATTTAAAAATTGAGGAAGGGCAAAGAAATGATTATCTTTTTTATCAGCTAAAGAAAATTGCGCCCTCAGTCAAAGATTATTCAACGCTAGAAACAAGGGCATTTGAAATTAATGTTTTTGCTTTTTCTGTTGTGTTAAGTGAAGGCGAGGTCGTGGCGGTTGCCAAAAGTGTTTGGAGCTATAAAGTTGGGGGTTGTTTATTCAATGAGGGCGGGGGAGTTTTTATAAAACATGAAGAGCTTGAAAAGCTTGCAAAACAACCGAGGGCGATTGTTTTTTTGCTTAATTTGCGAAAATATCACGATGGAATAAATCGACATTTTTGCATTGACCAAGAAAAGACGGCAAAGAAATTTCAAATGACAAAAAAGACACTTAGAAAGCAGATTGAGGTTTTGATAAAATATGGATTTTTAAAGAGGCTTGAAATAAAAAATAAGAAGGTGTTTAGAGGTTCTAAAATAAAGGCTTCACCTTATTATTATAGTTTGTGCTGAGGGTAAGAAGTATACTGAATATAACTAACATAATTACAGGCAATCTTTCTCTATATTTATCTCATAACTTCCTATTGGTAGCATATCATTAGATAAATAATCATAAAAGATTTTTGCTTTTATTTTTCTAAAATCCGCTGCCTTTTTATCATAGCACCAATATATTTTTCTATCCTGAATGAGTGAAGTTTTAATTTTATTAAAAATTTCTTTGCCAGAATTATGTGGCACATTTACTTTGAAGGTATATTTTAAAGTTTTATCTTCGTCAGTAGAGACCTTTATCAGATATGTGATTTCATCAATTTTGGTTGGGGTGTCTTTATTCATGGCTAGTGCCGATTTTCTTAGCATTAGAGCGCGAAAAGCTTTTACTTGATAAAGAGAGTCGGGGTCATCTTTTTTATTTGTAATTTTTGAACTAGCGCCAATAATTTCTTTCGCTTCATCGTCTGTAGCGCCAATTTTTTTTAATTCAGATTGTAGTTTTCTGCTTTCAAAAAAATCTTTTACAAACCCCCTAGAAATTGAGCCAGCAATTAGCGCGGAGATTATTAAAAAAAACACATAGGTTAATTTTTTTAATGATGGTGGGTTTTTAAAAATTATTGCCATTTTCTCGATAGTTATTATCTGATGCAATAAAAACTATAGCTGTTATTATTGCAGAGACAGGAATTTTATATTTATTTCTTAAATTATATTCATCAACTAAATATCAATAATCACCATAAGGGTCAACATAGCCACGCTCTCCAGTGTAAGGATTTGTATTGCCTTTGGTGCTATAATTATCAAATCTACTGCTATTTGCATCGCTTCTATAATGAGGCGCGACATAAGTTCCATCTCTTCTTGTGTAGCCGCTGACATGATTTGATGCGTTTGCTTCAAATGTAAGAAATAAGGCAAGCAATGATAAAGCTAATATTTTCATAATTATAAAAATTAAATTGCGGTTTTTTTGGTAAAAAGATTATATGCAATATAGCCACTACATAGTTTTTTTACTATAAATTTCTTATTGTTAATTTTAATTGGTCATATCTTCACTTTTTCAAATTTTTTATAAATTTTATACTCGTGATTATAAGTCCTAGACTCCATTAAATGCGACCTCCCGCTCCCCCCTCAAAACCATACAAAACACTAAAACTTACTCAATATCTTCAATTTATCATGACTCTCTTGCATTACATGAGCCATCATCGCATGCTTCACCCCATAATATCTAAAGGCATCAATGAATCCGCGCCTTCTACATCTTGAATAGTGTCTAGTTGAAAATCCAAGCATCTCCGCCATTTCAGATACCTTGAAATCAAAAAGCTTTCTAAGGCCCTCAACTTTTTCAAAAGAAATTTTATTGAGACATTTGGGGTATTTTTTCATTTAAAATCAAGACATTATTTTTTTAACAAAAACCTGACAAAACCTAATATTTTTAGATTGAGCGGAGTGTTCCGCACGCGCGCGCGTATTGGTATTAAAACTGTCTAAAGCTTAGAGTATCTAGCTTCTATACCTTCAATATTTTCCTTAATAGCAACCAAATAACTCATAATTTCAAGTTCTTCGTCTTCCGATAAAGATTTGTCCTGCATCATCTTATTCAACTTTTGCAAATCTTTAATGAATTGGTCGATGGATGATTTTAGGAATAAAAATTCAATTTTGCTGCCTTTCATGTGATTATTATAGATTTTATATGACAAGTATTTTAAGATATTAATCTCTAGTTTATATAGAGAATAATAGATTAACTATTATTTAATAGATAAAAAATGATATGTCAACTAGCAAATCAGTAAAATCTCAGGCAATAACACCAAACCAATGCAAAGCTGCTAGAGACCTTTTGGGATGGAAGCAAAGCGACTTGAGTGAGAAGTCTTCAATTGGAGAATCGACTATTGCAGATTTTGAAAGAGGCGCAAGAGAGCCTGCTGTTAGAACATTGAGAGATATTAAGGCTGCGCTTGAAGATGCTGGGGTGAAGTTTATAAATGATGAGGCTTGGGTGGGTGTTAAATTATCAAATAAAGCATCTGACAAATGAATTTTATAGTTTTAATCTTAAGTTCATTCCTTTTAGTTGCATGTCAACATGGCCCAATGTTAAATATTGCTTCGAGCGCGCCTGCAAGAATAGAAAAAAATGGAATTCTGGCTTGCAGTTCAACTCCGTGCAGAACAAGTGGTTATTTTTATCATGACCCTTACGATTTTTGTGTTGGCGGGGCTGATACTAGACTTGAAGCCTTTCCTCTTAATCCAAATGATGGATTTAGACAATCAAAAGTTGTATCTGCATCTTGCGACCAAAATGTAAATGTTTTCTTCGATATGAGTAGCGGCGGCGTAGTAAATACAATTCATAAGTCGCAAATGTCATCATCTGGTAATTCTATTGCAGAAAAATTGACTTTTTTACAGAATCTAAAGAAAAAAAATCTGATATCCGATGAGGAATATAAGGCGAAGAAAAGAGAAATTTTAGATAGCTTTAAATAAAAATTGTTTGGACAGCAAAAAGGAATATATGTCAATTGTTTCATGTTTTCCATGGGGCACTCTTGGGGCACTAATCCACAAATTTTCACAAAAAACCAAAACCACCCACAATAAATAAAAAGTTTTTAGCCCTTGATTTTATTGTTGCCGTAAGTTCTAATCAATTGCGGGTTTTTAATAAATTCGTTCTCTTAATCAGTAGGTCGGCGGTTCGAATCCGCCCAAGTCCACCA
>CAYPUN010000065.1:0-7982 GCA_964413985.1 uncultured Rickettsia sp.
GAAATTATGATTTCTGCGGTTTTTTGGGCTTCAAAGGTTAGGAAGTTGGCGGTGGCGGTTTGGGCGGAGGTTAGGGTGTCGATCACGGTATTAATTGCAACCACGCTCCCGTCCTTTAATGGAGTATAAACATCATCGCGGATAAAGGTTAAAACATTGCCATCAGAATCTTGGGTTTTAAATATTGCATCATAGGCGGAAACTGGGTTGTTGTTGCTGTCAACATAAATTGCATCAGTGGCAATCATGCCAGAGTTGGCTAGGAGTAGGGTGGTGTCGTTGTTGTAATTGCTCAGTGAGGCATTTGTTTCATTGCCAAAAGAGTCTTCGATGGTTAAAGAAAAATCATGATTCAATTCTAATTTTGTGTCGAATAATTCATCAACATTTGCACCTAAAAAAGTGGCGTTAAATTTTTTATTGCCACCTAAATCTTTGCTAAAATTAAGTGTTAAATTGCCATTAGAGTCAAGTCCAGAGCTCATCGAGCTTCCAAATGAATCTTCAAATGGTGAGTGCAATTGGAAAGCGCTGTTAAATTCTGGATTTGAAAAAATGTTAGAAGTGAGTGAGGCAGCTTCGTTTTTTAGAGCTTCAAAGGCGGTGGATGGAGTGTCGATTGCGGCTAGTTTTAGTGTGAAGGCCGAGGCCAAACTGACAGCGTAAGTTTTTTCGGCTGAGGTCATTAAAGACCAGTCAAAATTTGAAAAGTCGCGCATTAAAGCGACGTCGGCTTGAAGAACTTGATATGCTTCATCTGGAGCGCCGATGGCTTCGTTGTATGCTCGATCGTGAGACCAACATGCTCGGTCAACTTGGCTTTCTCTTTTAATATTATCAGGTCCAACGACTGTTATTGGTTGTACTTGACCGAATAATGTTGGGTCAACATAACCCACAACTCTCTGTCCACCGCTCCACGATGGACCGCAATAATTGCCGTATGTTGGAATATAAGTTGGCAAGCTTAAAGGGCTAAATCCCGGAAAGCTTATGGTGTCGTTTGTGGTTTTGTCTGGCATGTGGTGATTTAATTTTTAGTTGGATTTTTTAAAGAAAAGTTTGGTATTTTTTTAATAGGTAAATCGGTTTGTTTAACTTCAATTATACTAAAATTGGCAACAGAAATCGGTTTACTTGATAACATTTTTGGAATGTCAAGTTTTTGCCATTTAGAGGTTGTGGTATTTAAAAAACCAATACCTCTTTTATTTGATCTTGCTTCATTTTTGCGCATCGAATAAATAAAAAATATTTTTCCCCCGTTTGAGGTGGGGGTTAAACATTTTTCTTTATAAGAAATTGGCTCAACCCATTTTGTAATTTTATCTTCCCTATCTTTTTTAAAAAAAGACATTCCCTTATCAGGGTCTTCCCCGCGAAAAAAAAGATTTCCTGATCTGATAGATGAATCTTCTGAAGATTTTATTTTGTCAAGTACCATTGGCTTGAGAGCCCCATTCTCGCTTCTGTTAATAACTTGAATTGAGTTATAATTGTATTTTCTGCTATCAATATTTTTTGGCCCAGAGGTATTTGCTAAAACCCCCTCATCCCCCTCCAAATACTGAACTCGCCCCATATCATAAAACTCATAAGGTCCAGCAAAAAGCTTATCCGTTTTATCCTTCAAATCAATTTCCCAAATATCAAAATTAGAAGCAAAAGTTTTGCTTCTTTTTGGCCTCAAAACCCCTCTAACATAAGCAATTTTAGTTTCGCTATTGTTCATAACTGGTCTCCCCTTAATTCCAGCCGAAGCTTTAATAACTTTAAAATTACTGCCATCAGCATTCATCAAAACAATCTCGGCCTGCTCATAACTTTGCCTTAGCAAATCCTCATTTTCTTTTTCATCTAGATTGTTGCTGTATTCATAAACAGGCTGACGCTTCATCAAAACATAATTTCCTTTAGGAGAAAAAGATGCTTCAGTATAGCGATATTTATCGCTTTCTGGCAATTTATAATGGCGCAAGGTATTTTTTGCGAGATTCAATCTAAAAATTCCATAATTATAAACTTCTTTTTTTGGATCATTTTTGTCTTGCTCCATATATCCTTCAACAAACATAAGTTCGCTATCGTCAGCATTAAGACTCAAGCTGCTAAAGTCTCTTCCTTCACTCAAATCGCCTTCAAGTTCTTGAGTTGAAGAAAGTTGATGCGAAGATGTTTCTTTCTCACTCATAGCATGTGAATTCATTGTTGATAAAGCTGAAATTGTAAAAATTGATGCAATAAATTTTTTAACAAATTTTCCTTCTCTCATAAATTTTATTTTTCATTAAAACTCTAAAAATTAACCCGTATTTATTAACTCGTATTTTCCACCAATTCCCTAAAATAACTTTCAATTCCTAAGATGTCAATCAACCACAGGTTGAATTACAAACAAAAGTTTCTACCTACATTAGAATACTTTTTTTATCATCAATTTCTCTAAACCCTTGATTATCATTAGCAAACAGCCAATTTCTATTTTTAAAATACAATCCACAAAAAATATTTTTTCCTCTAAAATCAACCTTTTTTACTTTACTAAATAAAAACAACAAATCAGCGTCGAGTTTGTTACTGATGCTTGTCGTCGCATAAGGCTGCCAATATTGCCCATCCTTCAACTCCTTGCCATACCGCCCCCCAAGCAAATTATAAGCCCCAATTGCAAAATCTTTCACAAACCTTCCCGAAGCACTAATTGCAATATCATCAACACCACGAAGAATTTCTTTAATATTTTCTTTGAGAGTCTTTTGATCAACAAATTCACCTTTAAGCAACAAATCCTCCATCCCATCATAAACATCTCTCAACCCACTAACCCCGCTGGTCAAATCATTCTTCAGCGGTGTATAAAGCAAATATCCAAGAACATATCCAATCGCATATCCCGCAACAATCCCCGCCGGTCCAGCCCCAGCAAACGCCTGAGCCAAAGCCGCCCCAGTTTCATGAGCAATATAAGCCGAAGCTGCTGCAGAAGCCGCTGCAATCGCTGCCTCCTTATATTGCTCAGAATTCATACTATGATCCGCCTTAAAACTATCATAAATCGAAATCGCCGCCGCAACATACGCCATACCTTCTGCCCCATCGCCAAAATGCTTAATCAGCGCCGCGGAGGTTAATGCTTTTGCAGCAGCTGTGCCATATTCGTCGGAGTCCATTCTGTGATCTGCGGCAATTGATATCGCAAACATTATGATAGCGTTTTCTACGGTGCCTTTAACGAACTTTGCAGTGTCGCCTTTGAACATTCCTGTTGGAAGTTTTTGATCTAATTTGGCAACAACGTCTTCAAGGGCTTTGGTTACTAGAACTTGGTCAAGTTGGTCTTTGGCGATGTCGGTGATGTCTTTGCCGGCGATCAAGTCAGCGAGGATTTTGCCTGCAAGCCTTTGGGCGGGGGTTCCTGCTTCGTTATTGTTGCTGTTGCTGTTGCCAGAATCGTTGCCAAAGAGTGCGTCGTATATTGGTGAGAAGGCTTCTTCGATTTGGGTGGTGATGAAGGTGGTTAGGGTGGTGAAGGAGGAGGCGAGGGTTGAGGCTATGGTGGCTAAGGTTGAGGTGCTTCCATCAGAAAGAGTTAAATTGCTATCATTTTTAACAAGAAATAAACTAGTGGAATTTGCAGAATTTTTTTCTAAAATGGTTAAAATTGGCGTTTCTAGCGAAGTGTTTTTAGCGAGAAAATCACTCGCAGCGTCAAGGGTTGATTGGTTTAGTAGGGAAGCGTTTAGTGTTCCATCATTTCCTTCAAATTTTATGTTAGCGCCGAGCAGGTTTTTGCCTTCGTTTTGAAAAAGGGATTGAGAGGATTCGGTTAGTTGTTCTTTGTTGTAGTTGGTGGAGCTGATTGAGACTTTTGGCTCGCCTGATGGGGTGGTGGTTTTGGTGGCGGTGATGGAGGTGGATTGGCCGCCACTATTTACTCCCGAAACAATAGTAATTTCATTTTTTGGATTAGGAATATTTGGAATCTGCGGATTTTCTGGATTTCCAGCTAAACTTCCAAAAACACGTATGGTTGAATCAGCAAACAACCTACTAGCGTCATCTCCAACGCCATCAATATATTTGTAAAAAACTGGATCGGCCTGATTTCTTGTATAAAATTCCATACCACTAACCGCACCAACTCCAAGTCCTTCCGTTCCAACCGCCACAGCAACTTTTGCAGCGTTAAATAAAGTTTGTAATCCAGCTTCATATGTAACTGATGTTGAAATTCTTGCCAAAAATTCTGCGCCAGCTCCAACGGCGGCAGAGATTGTTAGTTGATATTCGGGAGTATTGGGGCTTGAAGATTGAAGTCTTTCATAGGCAACACGGTAATTTTGTGATAAGTTTGCATTTTGTGCGTTGGTATAGAAATTAAATTCTCCTGATTCTGGGAGGGTAATGGTTGGGTTATTGTTATTTGGCATGGTTATTGATTTGGTTATTTAATGCTATTGTTTGAAAAAGACTTACCTAGCTCGTAATCTTTTATGAATTTTTTGGTTTTAGCTTTTTCTGATGTGATTTTTTCTCTGGCGATTGGGATGATTTTTAGTGGGTGATTTTTTATGAATTCTTTGTTTTGATCGAGCCAGATTTGCGCTTGCTGACGAGCTTGTTGAAGTTGCTGTGGCGTCATGTTCATGGTCATTGTTTTTAAAGCGTCTAACGTTTCATCTCTAACATAGCTTTGCTGCTCTGAATGTAATGTTGATAAGCGAAGCCATTTGTAGCACTGAATATAGTTTTTTTCTACTTGAATTTTTTTCATCCAATCAAGACCTGTAAAATAGCTATATCCTAAGTAGGCTTGAGACTTAACATCGCCAGCCTCAGCCGCCTTCTTCAAATACTCAAAACTTTTTTTATAATCATTAATCTTGACCCAACCCTCTGTTCCTGTGGCCAGGTTATCTGCAATGTAAGAGAAAGCTTTAATCTTCTCTTCCTGAGTCGCGCTATCCTCGAAGCTTTTTAACTCTTGCTCGTAAAGACCGCGTTCTTTTTTAAATGAATTGGTTTTTGGATCAAACTCTCTACTGTTTTGATTGGCATAAAATAACATATAGTGATAGATATTGTTGGGAGTTTCATCCTGTCCTTTGCGGGCTTGTTTCAAAGCTTTATCAGTATATTCATAAAGTTTGTAATATGCATAAAGCTCTTTGTGATTACCATCTTTTAAGATCAACTGATAACATTTTTTCTTAATATAATCAATATCTTCGCTGCTTTTAGTGAGGATGGTTAAAGTTAATGGTTTATTAATTATTGGATCGACCATGCCCTCACAACTCTCTTCTTTCTCCCCCCAAAACTTCCAGCTCGCTTTTGCTTCAAACGCAAACAGCAAAAAAAACACAACAAATAAATCAACCATCAAAACCGACGTTAATTTTGTATTTTTAAAAAACCTTTTTTTCATAAAGATTGTAATTGATTCATGGCCATATTAACAGCTTAAGTGGTGTTTCATCAAAAGCTTTCTAGCGGGTCTTGCAATTTTAACTTCGCAATTGTCATTTGCAATTTGTTTTTTAAAAATCTCCTATAAAATCCTAATACTCTGCACCCACCAACTCTTGACAGATAAACAAAAAACAAGAACTGCCGCAATTATTGATTTAAGTTTTTTATAAAATTATTTTTTCTCTAAAGTAACGTTAGCTTCCTTATCGTTAAAAGCCTGACTGGCGCAGCTTGTTTCATCTATTATACTTAAAGGGCCAGACGCAATAACACTTATATCTGCATCCCATTTTCTGGTTAAAAGAAAATGAGTATCCTTATACCCATTTTTCTCGAAAATAATGTTGTGATCAATGCATCTGCTTAGATTAATTGATAATGGAGTTATGCCTGATTCGCTTCCATCAATAATAACCTTGGCTCCTCCAGGGGTTGTATTAATGCTTATTTTTTCTTTTGAGCCCCTCGCGATAGTTTGACACGAAGAGATAAATCCAGCGATAAGTAAAAGAATTGTAATTTTTTTCATTTTTTATCTAGCTTTGAGTTGAGTTAGCATTACATTGTCGGCAAAAATATTCCCTATAATTTCGTCCAGTGTTTTGTTTATGTTGTTCGTTGTTACTTCTGTTTTGTTATATTGATATCGATCAAATTCTTTAGAAATAAAATACCATTTCTCATGCAATATTTTGCCATGATTATTGTAGAGAGTCGATTTTATTGCCACATTGCAAATAAGGCCAACTGACAGCCCACCTCCTTTAGTTCTGTAGTCCAAATACATTAATTTTAGCTGAAGATCCTTATCGTATGAGCCGCTAATGGCTATTTTAAAACCTTCCGATTCTGCATATTCTTTAGCAATTTGATTTATTGCGGTCGTGGGGTTATTTCTTATAAAGACTTTTCCTTGGCCAGCTCTATTATTAATGTTAGGCTCAATTCTGAAGCCAATCAAATCCCCATCATTAATTGAGCTTTGAACGGAAACTTTTATAACCGCCAAGACGCTTGATTTAGACTCTTTATTTCTCGATATTCCACCCTCATTTCCAATGGAAACATGTTGATCGGCAAATGTGCCGTGAAATGCTTTGCATGAAGATAAAAGTGCCGCAGAATAAACGCTGGCAAGAATAAGAAATATTTTACTTAAACGTCCAATATGATATTTTGTAATTTGCATTTTGTTTATATTTATTTGTCAATTCCACTAGTAGAATCTATTCTGTTTTTGTGTGCCATAACGCAACTTTTGTAGAGTAAGGAGCATTATCAGTAGTGTGGTGACGTTGCCACGATTTTTATTAATATTTTTCATAGAATTGCTATTTTTATGTATTTTTAGATTTTTTATTTAGTTAAAAAATATTGCATTTTATTTTTCATTAAAACTCTAAAAATTAACCCGTATTTATTAACCCGTATTTTTCACCAATTCCCTAAAATAACTCACCTCTCCT
Organism: uncultured Rickettsia sp.; assembly: GCA_964413985.1. GTDB lineage: Bacteria > Pseudomonadota > Alphaproteobacteria > Rickettsiales > UBA1997 > CAMCFD01. The sequence continues at coordinate 6,939 of CAYPUN010000065.1, forward strand.
AAGATGTCAATCAACCACAGGTTGAATTGCAAACAAAAGTTTCTACCTACATTAGAATACTTTTTTTACCTTTAATTTCTCCAAACCCTTGATTATCATTAGCAAACAGCCAATTTACATCTCCAAAACAAAAACCAAAAAAAATATTTTTTTCTCCAAAATCAGCATTTTTTACCCCTTCAAGTAAAATCAACCCTTTCCACCCCACCTAACAAAAACAACAACGGTGCTTGCCATAATTAAAAATATCGCTTGAAGCTTTGCCGTTATTGCCTCAAGCGATTTTTAGGTTAGTTAAAAATAAATCCCAACTCCCAAATTAAATGTTGAAGTCTCAACCTCAACGCTCTTAAACTCAGAATTTTTTGGTTTAAAATCAAAATTATAAAACATTGAATTTAGTCTGATGCCAACGTTTTTTGTGATATCATATCCAATGCCAAAGCCAAAAAATGGCGCTGATGATGCAACCGATTGCGAAGGTTTTCCCTGTTCTTGATAGGTGAGGGTTGAGGTTGTATAGCCGCCAGAGCCATAGATTCTGATGCCTTTGATTTCATAGCCAAGATTGATTCTGCCGCCAAAATTTTGTTTAATTTCTCCAGAGAAAAATTGATTGCCAAAGGCTTCAACTTCGGTGAAAATGTGATCTTTTGCGTTGGCTTTTTTTTCTTCAGAATCGAAAAAAATATCTTCGGCAAGGTTGAATCTGAGGCCAGCGGACAAGCCAGCTCCAAAGGATGTTTGCGAAAAGCTTTTATTTGGCGACGCGCCATCTGCAACTGTTGAAGTGCCGCCATTGAGGGCTGCAAGCGATGCGGTTGAATAGGTGAGGGCAATTAGGGTTGTTAGTGTTGTGAGTTTAAATTTCATAAGTTTGAAAAAGTTTTTAATTGTTAAAAAAATTGCAGCTTTAAAGAAAATTAGATTTAAGACGAAGTCTGTAGTCTAGTTGCCAGTTAAAGCTGCAAGGTGTTGCTTGTAAAAATTACATAATAAAATCGCTGTTGCCAAGCGCAATTTCTCCACTCAATTTTATCGCAA
>CAYPUN010000066.1:0-4195 GCA_964413985.1 uncultured Rickettsia sp.
GTTTATAATTTTGTCTATATCGATCCGCCCTACAGAATTAAGGCTAAACCGTTTGTTGAAAATTTGCTAAAACGTGAAATGGTTGATAAAAATTCGCTGATTGTGATTGAAAGTGGCGAAGGAGAATTTGATGAAGATGGGCTGCGCACGCTTGATTTGCGCAGATATGGCGAGAGTTTTTTTCGGTTTTGTGTGGTGGTTTAATCTTTTTGCGTTAAAGAAAAAAAATATTTTGTCTAATAATCAAAAACATGCTCTATCTCAAAATTATTATTTTTTAAATCATTGATTGTTTCTGATAGAAGCGGCACCTGACTTACAACCAACAATCTTTTCAACTCTTTGTTTGTTGTGATGTTGGAGGTTGCAACAATTTTTGCGTTTTTAATTGAATCAATATTTTGTTTATTGCCAATTGCGGTGAGCAATATTTTGTTATTGCCAGAAATTTCTACAAACTCAATATCGCTTTTTGACATTTCAATTGTTAGGTCGCGAAATTGGTCATATCTTGGCATTGAAACAATCTTAAAATCCCCTTCTTCTAACTGTGTTTCAATTTTGTCAAAATTTTTAATCGCGTTATTTTTATCTTTTAAAACCGCATAAATTTTTGTTTCTTCTGGTTCATAAGAAAGTTTGGTGCCAAGTTTTATTATTGCGGAATATGCTGATTTAAAAAGCATTTCAGTGCTAAAAAATATTTTTCTTTCCCATTTGCGAATCATATTTTTTCCAACCAAATCGCTATCTTTCCAAAAAGATTTTAGCTTGCTTAAAAAAGAATATTCATACCACGGATATATATGGACATAGCTCGCATAGTCTTGATAAATGTCGGCCATCAAATCATCTTCTTTGATGCGCGTTTTTGATGAAGTGAATTCAGTGATTTTGCCAATTGAGTTTTCATATAAACCTTTTAGCGCCAGTTCAAGAGAATAGCTGCCACCAATCACTCCAATCATAACGTTGTAGCCAGAATTTTTTGGATATTCTTTTGATAATTTTTTCGCTTGCGATTGTAGTGACCAAAATTCTTTGATGCTTTTGAAATAAGGAAAGGTGCTGGGAAGGTTTTGGTGCAGATGTGAAGCATATTCGTCAGAATTAAAAACAATATACCATTCTGGTAAAGTTAAAAACGTTTGCTCTTCGTTTCTTCTGTAATTTTTTATTGTATCTATTTTGGCGGCAATCTTGTCTGGCAATGGTGGATTGTAGTATTTATCCCACAATTTATTGCGAAATTTATATTGCGGATCTAGCTTTTTTTTCAAATCAAAAAATTTCTGATAATTTGGATAAGCTTGATGAAACTGGTCTAAAGTTGCATGGATTTGATATGGCAAATAATATGTTCCGCCAACTGAAATTGCTTCGCCAATCATTTCTCTTGTCCAATTTGCGGTCTCAGATTTTGCTTCTTTGCTTGTTTCTTGTTTATAATAAACCACAAATGAGAAAACTTCCTGTCTGGCCCAAGCCATTGTAGATCCTGGGTCGGGCAGGGCGTGGCGAATTGAAACATTCATCACATTAACATCATGTTTTTTGAAAACTTTGTGCATTTTTTCAGCAAACTCTTCAAATTTTTCAATTGGAATAAAATATTCTTGTAAAACATAAGTCGAATTTTTGCGATCTTTTGGCTCAAGTTCTGCAACGTCATAGCTTGCTTCGTGATTTCGCCACGTTACTAATTTTTTTGAATAAATGTAATATGGGTCAATGATTTCTGATCTTATTTCTTTGCCAAACCAAATTTTGCTAATTAGTGAAATAAAAAATCTTTCTTTATCATATTTTTGATTACGAGGAATTAATCGATTTTGATCGGTCAGCTCTTCATCTGTGTTATACCAAGTGACGGCATTAACTTTTTTGAAATTTGGTGGATAAATATCTCCATTGTGAAAAACCGCGTCTTTGTTGTTTCGAACCTCATCGGAAAAATATTTTTTATATTCGGCAGTTGGGATAATTTTGTTAACCCTTTTTATTTTGCTGTTATCAACCAGCTGCAATGTGGCCTCAACTATTATGCCAATTGCTCCATAGCCACCAATTGCTCCATAAAAAATCTCGGAATTCTTTTTTGGGCTGGCTTCAACCAAAGATCCGTCGGCTAAAATAATTTTTATTGAGTCAACCGATTTTATCAGCGGGCCTTGCCCCACATAGCGCCCGTGAGCATTTACGCTTAGCGATCCTCCAACTGTAAAATTGGAATAAGTTTGCATAATTTTGATTGATAAATTGTGTTTATCAATTTCTTCTTGAATGTCGCGCCAAGTGATTCCAGATTCAACGGTGATTTTTTTATTTTTAACATCAAGTTTGACAATTTTATTAAATTTTCGCATGTCAATTTGCAGGGCCTGTTGCGTTGCGGTTTGGCCTCCCATGCTAAATCTGCCGCCACCAATTGAAATTGGCCCTTGATGATTTTTTACTTCTTTTTGAATTTCTGAAATTGACTCTGGCGCAATAATTTTGTCAACTATTATTGGATTGATTTGAGTGACGTCATTTACAATTTCATTTGCTTGAATGTTGTTTATAGATAAGGCAATAAGAAAAAATACGGAAAAAATATTGAGTTTTTTTATAAGAAGCGTGATGATATTTGGCATATTAAATATACTTAAAATTTATGAAAAATAACAATGAAAAATCTTTGCATAGAAGAGATTTTATAAAATTTTCTCTTGCTGCGGCATTTTTTGTTTCTGCCAACAAAGCCTTTGCCGGCAAGGCTCTGGCGGCAAATTTTTTATCTAGCAAGGAGTTGGCTAATTTTATTGAGAATAATAAAAAAGACAACCCGAATAATTTTCATGCAATTTATGATGACAAAAAGTTAAAAGATGAATTCTATCTATTTTTAAAAAATGTTTACAACATTTATCCGCAAAATGATTTTCATGATTTGATTTCTAAAACAACAGCTTCTTTCAAATTGGATCAAGAAATTTATCAAAAAATTCTTACAAGTTTGAGTGAAATGAAGCCACTACTTTCAGAGTTTAGATATGCAATTCCAGCTCTCAATAAGCAAAAAAAAGAAATTGCGCACCAAACTTTGGAGCTGCTTGACGGGCAAAAAAATATTCGCAATTACCTAGAAATTGGCACCCCAGGAAGGTATGTTGAAAGTTTGAAAGACGCGATAGGGATTGAGGGAAAGATTTTTTTGCTTGATAAAAATGAGCCAAAATATAATCCGCTAGATATCGTTGAGCGTGGGCAATTGGCAAGGGTTGGGAAGTTTTTGCCTCTTAACAATTATGACCCAATTCCAAGCTCAACAATTGAAAATGAAAGTTTAGATTTGGTTACAAATTATATAGGATTTCATCATAGCCCGCTTGAAAAATTGGAAAATTTTGTGGTTTCAATCAACAAAACTTTGAAAAAAGGCGGAATTTTTATTTTAAGAGATCATGATGTTATAAATGAAGACATGAATCACATGGTTTCGCTGGCGCATGATGTTTTCAATGTTGGTTTGAAGGTTGATTGGCTTGATAATCACAAAGAGATTAGAAATTTTAGAACTTTAAATGATTGGATTGTTTATTTGGAAAAAAGAGGCTTTAAATATCAAAATAAAACATTGTTTCAATCTGGCGATCCAACCAAAAATGGTTTGATGAAATTTGTTAAGGTTTAATAAAATTATGCAACTAAAAAACAAAAATCTGTTTGCTGAAAAAAACTTCATCAACGGCAATTTGATCGATGCGGAAAATAAAATTTCAGTTTTCAACCCAAGCGATGAAGCCTTGATTGGCGAGGTTCCCAACGTTGATAAACCAACTGTGCAGGCGGCGATAAAATCGGCGCAAGATGGTTTTGAAAAATGGCGCAAATTGGCGGGAAAGGAGAGGGCAAAAATTTTGCATGAGTGGTATAAATTGATTTTGCAAAATCAGGAAGATTTGGCGGTGATTTTGACAACCGAGCAAGGCAAGCCAATTGCCGAGGCGCGTGGCGAGGTTGTTTATGGTGCGGCGTTTGTTGAGTGGTTTGCTGAAGAGGCCAAGCGCACTTATGGCGAGACGATTCCCGCACCCAAGCAGAATGAAAAAATTCTTACTTTTTATGAGCCAGTTGGTGTGGTGGCGGCGATTACGCCGTGGAATTTTCCTTCGGCGATGATCACTCGCAAAGCAGCGGCGGCGCTGGCTGC
>CAYPUN010000066.1:4295-7980 GCA_964413985.1 uncultured Rickettsia sp.
GCAATTGATGGGTTGCTGCATGCAAAGTTTCGTAATGGCGGACAGGCTTGCACTTGCGTGAATCGTGTTTTTGTTGAAGAAAAAATTCACGATGAATTTGTGGCAAAGTTGGTGGCAAGAGTGAAGAATTTGAAAATTGCCGATGGCTTTGCAGACGGCGCCAATATTGGGCCGATGATTTCGCATGCGGCGGTGGAAAAAGTTGAAAGATTGGTTGCGCAGGCACTGCAAAAAGGCGCAAAATGTGAAATTGGTGGCAAAAAAATCAAGGGTCAATTTTTTGCGGCCACTGTGATGACGGGCGTTGATGGCGATATGCAAATTGCGCAGGAAGAAATTTTTGGCGCGGTGGCGGCGGTGCAAAAATTTGCCAGCGAAGAAGAATTGATTGCAAAGGCGAACGACACGGAGTATGGGCTGGGGTCTTATGTTTATACTAAGGACAGCTCGCGAATTTGGCGCGTGAGTGATGCGTTGCAGTTTGGCATGGTGGCGATTAACGAATGTTCATTTGCAACAGAGGTGGCGCCCTTTGGCGGGATTAAAAATTCGGGCTTCGGCCGCGAGGGTGCGCGGCTTGGGGTGCTGGAGTTTTTGCAGGTTAAGGCGTTGCACTGGAGTTATTGAGTTGGGCCTCTTTTCTGGCCGGCCGACTGATCAAATTGCGATCCTTGCGGGCTGCTAGGTCTAAATCCCGCTTGTCGTTGAGTTGCTAAATATAAAGTCGCTGCATTTGTAATAATATTGTTTTCAATTATTGCTTCTGGATCATGAAGCTCTTGAGATATAGGCACATTATTTTCTGTGATGTTCCAAACCTTCATCCCGTCAAGAGACTGTAAATTGATAACGATGCCATTTCCAATGTTCAAAGAGTTTTCTTTGCCTAACATTTTTTCTAAATCTCCATAAGTCATTTTCTTTGTTGCGGGCGCGGCAAATTGCCTATAATCACTAGAGTGAGCAGGCTTAGAAGGTCTTGGTTTTTTGCCGATGTGGCCCAACATTTCATCTGTGCGAAATACGGCTTTTAAATTCAATTTTGGAAGCATAGATCCGCCTTCTTTTCCGTCACTTTCCACAACTTGTCTCAAATATTCTTCATCATCAATCTCAACCTGGTTATCAGAATCAACCTCAACAGCGGCATCAGAATTAAGGAAATCCACCAAATTTTCGGCAAAACTCATTATGATGTGCGCTCCAGCTGGCAAGATAACAAAGTTTTGGCTGGTATTATTTATAGGTAGATCAACTTCAACCCCATCTGAATCTGAGAGTAATAATTTTCCAGAGTTCTTTAATGAAAAATAAGTATCGTCAATTACATAATTTTTTTCTTTTTCAGGTTGAAATTCTCTGGTTTGGAAAGCCCGTTTCATCAGTCGCGACATTTTTTCAAGAAAGTCTGAAGATATTTCTACCTTCAAATCTTCACCTTTGCTATTGTAGGTTTTATATGCAATAGTGCCCTTATATTTCTCAACATCTTGTAGTATGCCCTCAAAGTCTTTTTCTGGGTCAATTTTTTCAGAATCATCTTCTTCGTGTTCATCAGAAGTCGCCGCCGCAACTCGCGCTGCTTTTTGAGGCTCTAGCGCAAGCTGATGGTCTAAAATCTGCTCTGCAATTTCAGAAATAATTTCTCTTGTTGCTTGATCTTGATAGGCTTCTTCGATGGTTGTGAAAAGTTTTTTTGTTTCATTTCCAGCTTCATCAATTTTGCTCCATCTAAAAATATTTGTTATCATCGCAGCTGCAATATCAGCTATTTGTTTTGCGTTTGTATTTTTTTGTTTTTGCGCTTCATAATCTTCTCGCGTAATCTTTTCTCGCAAATATTCGCTGTAAGACGCGCTTGTTCCTCTGCTAATTGCCGCGCTTAAAGCCTTTATTTTTTTTAAATTATCATCCGCATCAAAGACAATACTAACTTTGCCGTATTTTTTAGAATTAAAGCCCAGCATTGCTCCTAAGTTAATTTTCGTATACTCTAAATCTCTAACCTTTATTCCCTCAGGAAAATCTGCACCCTTTGATAATTCTACAACATGGCGGAAAAATTTAAAAATGTCTTCAGGGTCTTCAATTTGAACAGAGTCTAATGCTTGTTTAAATTTTTCTAATCCTTGATCTTTTGGCATATGTTTTTTATTTATATAACTTAAATGGAGATTTTTTACAATCTTCGAGATAATTTGTAAATGTGTGTGATTGCTAGGTTTAGGGGATTTTTTTAATCTTGCAAGTATAAGTTTTAGGTTGTTTCAATTATCTAAATTAAAAAAACATGAAATCAAAATATCGATTTAAGTCGCAATTGTGGCTTTATCAAGGCAAGGGTGCGTGGTTTTTTGCGACATTGCCAAAGGAAGAATCGGCAAAAATAAAATTGATCACCGCGTCGCAAAGAAGAGGTTGGGGCGCTGTTCCTGTTGAGGTTAGGGTGGGTAAGACAATTTGGCAAACGTCGATTTTTCCTTATGCAAAAGAGCAAGCTTATATTTTGCCAGTGAAGGCGCAGGTGCGAAAAAAAGAAAAAATCACCGCTGGAGACGTTGTGGATGTGGAGATTGTTTTGAAGTGAATTTGTTTTTTTGCTTCAATTTTTCTTGCAAACATTGTTCACAAAAAAAGAACGCTTATCCGCCAAATTTCGCTTTAAAAAAATTGATAAACGCCCCAACTTTTGCCGATTTAAATCTCCTTGCTTGATATACCGCATAAAACGAAGTTTTGTTCATCACTTCAAATTCTGGCAACAGCACAATTAATTTTTTTTGCTTTATTTCGCTTTCTATATCGCACGCCGATTTCAGCGTGATGCCAGCTCCCGACAAAACCAATTCTTTTATAATTTCACCATTATTGCATTTGATATTTCCTTGCAATTTGTGCAAAGAAGTGACTCTTTTGGTTGATTTGCAACGCAGTTCCCAGCTGTTATTTTCGCCAAAAATAATGCAATTATGTTGAAGCAAATCTTGCGGCGATTTGGGATGTCCGTGTTTCTTTAAATATTTTGGCGAAGCGCAAATTATTTTTTTGTTGCTCATCAATTTTTCGGTTTTCAAATTTTCTTCTTCAGCGATTTGGATGCGAATTTGCAGGTCGTAACCCTCTTTTATTATATTGATTGGATCTTCGGTGGCTTTGATATCAAGTTTCAAAAGTGGATGAAGCGCTAAAAATTCTTTGAGATGAGGCACAATGTGGCAACGGCTAAAATAAGGAGGCAGGGCAATTTTCAAAACTCCTTTTATGTCTCTTTTGTCATTTAAAAAATTGTCAAGATCTTCAACTTGCTCATAAATCGCTTTGCAATATCGCAAAAATTCTTCGCCGTCACTTGTCAAATTCACTTCGCGCGTTGTGCGCAGCAACAATTGCAAATTGCTTTTTTCTTCAATTTCTGTGATTCGTGAAGAAACCAGTGACTTCACTATTTTCAAGCGATTGGCCACTTTTGTGAAGCTTTTTAACTCGGCCAAGCAAATAAAGGTTTCGATAAGTTTTAGGTCGTAATTCATATATTTTTATTGTTCATTAAAACAGAACAAAGTGTTCTTGTTGCTTGATAATAAAGGCTAAATAGTATCCTTGCAATCATTTTAACAAATGCAACAAAATTTTATTTTTTATGAAAAATTTTATTCCACGACAAATCACTCCGCAAACTTTGAGA
>CAYPUN010000067.1:0-7850 GCA_964413985.1 uncultured Rickettsia sp.
ATAATTATTTATAATTTTATACACGAAATCCAGCGTGAGAGAGGGTTGGCTGCGCTTTACCTAAGCAAGTCTAATAATAATTCTGAAGATCTAGAGAGGCAGTTTTGCGTTGTAGATGACTTAGCAAAAAATCTTATCCTTCAGAAAAAAAGTCAGAATTCTAAAATTTTACCACTTATCAACTCAATCAAATCTTTACCAAAAGAGAGAAAAATGATCCTCGATAAGAATGTTGATGTTTTCGAAATAATTCTTTTCTACAGTCAGAATCTAGTATCAACGGCAATTGAATTGATAGAGGAAATTATGATCTCTGATCAAAAAGCTAGCCCAGTAAAGATTTCAGCTTTCATAAATCTTCTAAAATGGAAAGAGAGAGTTGGATTTGAACGTGCAGTTGGCATAAAGATGATAGAAGAAAAAAGATGGTCTGAAAGCCTAAAAGAGAGGATTAATTACATCATTTCTGAACAGAAAGCGTATGAAAGAATGTTTCTAAATTTTGCGGATAAACAGGTTAAAGATTCGATGGATTTGGCATCTAAAAATGAAGAAGTTTTTGGAAGGATAGAAAAAATAAATGAATCAATACTTAGGGGCGCATCCTTTGGAGATGTCGAGCTAATCACTGCTGATGAGTGGTTTAATATCTTTACGATAAAAATAGATTCGTTACACAAGATTGGCAAAATTATGCTGATAAACTTATTAACCCCAGAGGATAATAATCTCATCCAAAAAGAAACCCATCATTGTAGCAATATTATACTGGGAAAGTCAGTCATAATACATTTGAGCAAAATCAAGAAAATAAAATTATTAAAGGGAATTGACGAGGAGTGTCTTAACAAAATTCTAAAATATGCACATGTTACTGAATACAAAAAGAAAGAGAAAATTTTTCTACAAAATGATTCTGCATCAAAGCTCTATTTGATCCTTGATGGATTTATTAAAATAATTAAACACGGTTCCAGCGATGATGAGGCTATCATACAAATTGTTGGTAGCTCTGATGAAATACTCGAGACCTCAGTACTAAGCAATAATGATAAATTTACAGTAACTGCTGAAGTTGTAGAGGATGCAGAGATATTATCCATTCCAGCATCAATAATTAGAGATAGCTTAAAGAGTGATCAACATTTAGTCTCAAATGCACTAGGCCTTATAGCAAGCAATTCTCAGAATATTGTTAGTCAATTTGGACAAGTTCTTTCAAAAGATATAAGGAAGAGGGTAGGATGGTTTTTTCTAAAACTGCTCTTAGAGAATCTTGGAAAAAGTAAGAAATTTAATTTGCCCTACAGGAAGGTTTTGATAGCTCGCTATTTCGATATACAACCAGAAACCCTCTCCAGAATTATTCGTGACTTTAGGGAGTTTGGAATTACCACCAAGAAAGACACTATCGTCTTATCTGATCTATATTCATTATGTAGATTCTGCGACTCAGACACTTACAGTCATTGCAGCATTGCAGGACAAGAAAAATGTTCGTCTAAAAATGTTTGGCATGTCTAAAACTGGAAGTATAGTATTTGCGGCATCGCTGCATTTTTCATTTCTGACGTCCTCAATAAATCCTTTGTAAATTAATCGGTTCATAAACTTTTTTAAAATTGGTAAAGTGTCGCGACACCAATGAACGCTTCGTTTTAAACAGTTACCAAGTGGAATGATTGAGAATCTTTACTTAGTGCAATGTTCCTCAAATTCCTGATTAAAATTGTCGATTTGGCGGAGGGTTTCTTCGGACATCGTGTCGTATTCTCCTTGACTCAAAGTGATGGGATTTGCCCACAAGCAGAAATTATTTGCGGATGTATTTTTGCATCCGCTTGCGAACAGTAGAAATATCATCATTGCGGCGATTTGCCTGCCTGTTTTTTGAGTCAACTGCATCTGTAAAATCTTCTTCAAGCTGGTTGGTTTTTTGTGATTTTTTACCACAGAAATTTCCGATGGTAAAAATGGCGAGAATAGCCCCGGCGATAGCCGCTATTCTCGAAAGTAAATTGCTGATCATTTTTTCTTCTTACCCAAAAGTTCGACGACTCCCCAACCGAGCAATCCTGCGCCAACGTAGATCATCGAATCTGCGCAATTATCGAGCTTGTTGAATGGAGTGGCGGTTGTGTGATTGAGGCCATAAAAGAACAAACAGAGTTTCATCAGTGAGCCTTGTGCTAGACAAAATAATCCACCCAATCTCTTTGAAGAATTGTTACCGTTATTGTCTTTGAAGAATTCTAGGAGCTGTGTTAGAAATTGTGTTTTTGCCATGACTACTCCTCCGCTAGTTCAAAGTGAGGAAGATCGTAAAAACTCTGATCTTTGAGATCGTTGTTTTGGTTCCAATCGCCGCCCCATCTGATGTTTATTCCTAACATCTGAGCAATTCCCCGAACTCTGCCGGCGAAGTGGTAAAAACGGTTTTTGTCATTCCAATCAATCGGCCATGGGGCAACATCAACAGCAAGTGATGGTGTTTTGTTGTGCATGCCGCCAGATTTTATTTTTGATTTACCGGCATTAAAAGCTTTGAGCTGATCTTCATCTGATCTATGTCCTTCAAGAATGGTGCAATCATAATGCTTAATTACTTCGTTGAAGAGTTTCTGTAAATCTGGGTGGCAAGTTGATAATTTCGTTAATGAATCTTTTCCAAATTGCGGCATAAGTTTTGTTATTTGAGTTTGATATGATCACCAAGAAGAGAAATAAATCCGGCGGTTAAAATGGTTACGAAGCCGATTACGATGCACTTAACAAAAATCCTGAAACTGTCCTTCTTGGCCATACGAAAAGCTTTCAAAAGTTCACGCAAATCTCTTATGTCAGTTGGCGCATTATCATCATGTAAACCAAGTTCGTGCAGTGCCATTTTTGCCCCTTGTCTTGAAGCCTGTTCCAAGAGATGTTCGAGCTCACATTTGTTTAAAATGAATTCTCCTGCTTCTGTTTTTCTAATTTTATTCAACATCTGATAATTTGATTATTGCAGTTACTTGAGTTGTGAATCCTTGATCACCGAGCGAATGGGCAACACTCGTAATGACCCAACCTTTGTTTTTTAGATATTTGATGTCGGTGAAAGTGATCTTGTTTTCAGCGCTTAAATTTGGATTACCTTGCGTTGAAAATGTCAGATTTTCTGCGCCACGCTTAAACTCCGATAGTTTGGCTTTTGCGGCTTCCAACGCTCTGTCGGCGCTGACGAATTTATATCGCATCGTGTAAGCTGGGTCACCAGTTCCAGCAAAAACATCTTCCTCTTTTCCAGTGGAAAAATTGTGCCATTTGGCAATTACCTTGCCGAATTTTTCCATGTCAGAAACGCGTAGTTTCCAATCAGATATTTGTGTCGAAGAAAACTTTGTTGTTGGTAGTTCCTTGCCGTTTTCCGAAACGCTGATGCCTCTTCTGAAAAATAATAATCTTCCCAAAGACAGCTTTGCAAAAGCACCATAGCTTTGCGCCAGGGTGTTAAGAAAAGAGATGTCGCTTTCGTCAGTTTGATCTAAATGCGAGATGTAGATTTGTTTGAAATACTCATCTATCGCTGCCTTAAAACCGTGGTTGTTGGCAATTGCAGTGATGATGCCAACCAAGGTGTAGCCGTGCCAAGATTTGCTTTTTGGTGCTTTGATTTTTTTGCTTAAATTTTTGTCGAGAGTGTTGCTTGCTTTGCCAGTTATTCGCATCTGCAAAGGCGGTGATAAAACTTCAACATCATCAACAATATAGCTTCCCATCTTGGTTAATGGTTTGTCTTCATAACCAAGAGAAACTTCAAGAACAGCGCCGCGCGGTGGAATTTCCAATTTCTCGTCACGATTATCGAGAAGAATTTCACAAGTATCAGAAACTAAACCAGTTTCGTCAGTGATGTTTATCGAAACTAATCTTTGTGCGATTAACGCTGTGACATCTTTTTTATCGGCAGTAATTTTAAATGCGGGAGTCATCTTCCATTTTTACGACCAAAGTTTAACGCTTTCTGTTTCTTCTTCCTGTGTTAAATCCGGCAAAATAATTTTTACGCCGGCGGCAAAAATACTGCCTAGTTCTGCAAGGTGACGATTGGCTTCTAAAACTTTTTCAACCACGCCAGTTGTGCTTCCATAATACTTCCAGCAAATTGCATCAAGCACATCACCATCTTTTGTGACATAAGTGATCATATTGCTTTAACGATGTTTTGGATAATGCCTTTAACACCTGGCTTTGCATCTTCGCCATAACGCTTAAGACTAATTGAAAATTCAATTTTAAGTGGTGCACCATCTTTCATAAAAACGCTTTGGCTTTCTGAAATTTTTACGATGCACCATTTACCGAAAGCATTGCCGTTTCCTGAAATTAAAAACAGTGGCTTGCCAAGTCCTGCTTCGGCACGCATCAATGTTACCTGACGAAGTCCGCCTTTAAAGTGCGGATAAATCACGCCATCAAGATCAATTGTTTCCACGCCAAAACCAGTGAATTGCAAAGCTGGATCAGCACCAATTCTATTAACTTCCTGCCAGCGATATTCACTTTGTCTTTTTAGACTTTGAAAAGCGGCAGAGCTGATTGCGAAACGATAAGCGCCAAGAATCATCATCATATTGATTCCAAGCGCGCTGTTTAGATTCAGCTTGCCGCCAAGGTTTTTAAAGGAATCGAAAATCATTGATCGTAGTTCAAAGCGAGTTTTCTTGCGGATAATTTTCTGAAAGTTTCATCAATGGCGATTCGCACCTGATTGGCGATTTTTTTCTCATCCATGTTGCCGCCAGCGTTTATTGTGATTGGTGCAGAAATAGAAATTTGCTGCGATCCATTTCCACTTGGTGAAGCTGCAATATTTGGCATTTCAAAAGATGGAATTTTGCCAATATCGCTTTTGTTTGATTCAAGATTGCTCACAACATTTCCAACTGTTGAAGAAGAGCTTGGATTTTTCGAATCAGAATTTCCGGTGACAAAATTCCACGCTTTTCCGGCAACATTTGTGATTGAGCCAACAACTGATTTGAGTGGTTCAACTAATTTCATCACCCAGTCAAAAGCGCTTTTCACCCAGCCAACAATTACGCTAAAAATATTCTTAAAAAAGTCTCCAACTGGAGTCCAATTTTTAATCAGCAAAGTTGCAGCAAGAGCGATTCCTGCAATTATGAGTCCGATTGGATTGCTGATTAAAGCCAAACCCATTGCACGAATTGCGGTTGTAATAACCGGCATTGCCAGACCAACTAAAGTAACAGTGGTTCTAAAAGCCAGCAACACGCCTTGTGCTGTTAAGAAAGCACCTCTGACAAAAGTAAAAGCATAACCAAGAGCGATAGTGGCAATTTTCAAGCCAATGACGCTAACAATAGTCAGTCCGATATATTTGGTTAATACCGGAAATTTTTCTGAAAAGTTGCTGATCTTCAAAGCCATACCTGCAATTTCTCTGGCAGTTGTTGAAATGGTTGGAAGCAATGTAGTTCCAAGCGAAATTCCGATTGATTCAATTGCTGACTGAAACTCAAGAAACGAACCACGAGCGGTATCGCTTAGTCGATCAGCCATTCTTTTGGCAGTGCCATCGGCGTTGTTAACTTTCTTTAAAACTTCATCAACTGAGCCAGTTTCAAAGCCTTTAAAAATTGCTAAAGCACCGGATGTTGAGTAAGTGCCAAAAATATCTTTGATAACTCCAAGTTTTTGATCATCAGAAAGATTTTTGGTCGCTTTGTGAATATCGCGCATAATCTCAACCATTGGACGCATCTTGCCAGCACTGGTAAAGATTTTAACTCCAAGACCATGAAGTCTATTTTGTGCAAGTAATGATTCCTTGGCAACATCAGGCATTTCTTCAGCCGTGATCTGCATTTTGTTTTTAAATTCACCAAGAGCTTTTGCACCAGCTCTTGCGGGAGCGGCAAGGCGCAAATATGCTGATCTGAGCATTGTTCCTGCCATTGTTGCCTGAATACCCGCATTACTTAAAACACCGGCAAGTGCTGTGGTTTCCTGCAAACTTCCGCCAACTGCCGCAGCTGCAGGTGCAACGAATTTCATCGTTTCACCAAGCATTTTGACATCGGTGTTAGTGGCAATTGCAGCTTGCGCCAAAACATCCGCTGCTTCACCAGCTTGTTCAGCTTTCATAGCAAAACCATTCAGGATATTTGAAACAATTTCAGCTGATTGTCCCAACTCCATATTGTCGGCAATCGCTAAGTTTAAAATTGCCGGAGTTGCTGCCAAAATCTGATTGGTGTTAAAACCAGCCATGCCCAGAAATTTCATGCCTTGGGCAGCTTGAGCAGAAGTAAATTGAGTGGTATTTCCTAACTCTCTTGCTTTAGCAGTGAGCTTTTTAAACCCTTCAGAATTTGCCGCTTCTTCAGTTACAGCTCCTACCTGAGCCATGGCATATTCAAAATCTACCGCTGGTTTAACTACAGAATAAAGAACTGCTCCAAGCGCAACAGCGTCTCCCATCTGTGCGCGATAATTAGCGCGCTTAGAAAGATTTTGCGATTTGGCATCGGCATTGGCTTGAAGTGCCGCCTGTCTCTTTTTTAAAGTTTCGAGAGTCCTTCCTAAAACCTGCTGTTGCTGATTTAAGTTTTTAAAATCAACACCAGTTGCGCTTAAGGCTTTACCCATTTCGCGAGTAGCTTGCGCTGATTCCATGAAAGCAATTTTAGCTTTCTGCGCTGCCGTTTCTGCCTTACGAAAATTATTTTGAAGTTCTTTTGAGGGAGCGGTGCTTGCTGCAATTTCTCTGCTTAAGAGACCTAACTTTTGTTTCGCTTCCTGATATGCGAGTGATGCTTCTTTTGTGGCGCGCGATGATTTTCTGAAAGCCTCAATTTCTCCCGCTTTATCATTTACTTTTTTGATTGCATCACCAAGTGCAGAAAGTTGTTTACTGGCTCCAGAAAAAGAATCCCTGAAGGACTTTCCCAGATCAGCACCAATCAATATTGATACAGCAGCGTGAGCTGAGTTTGTCATGTTAATTTACGGATTCTTTTTGGACTTCAATTGCAGCATCGAAGAAGAGGCAAAAATCTTCTTCAGTCATTTCTAAAATTTCAGAGAGTTGCCAGTTGGTTATTTTTGAGAGGATGATTATTGCTTTTGTGACATCCCCTCGGAATTGAAAAAACCTAAATATACCTTTTGCAGGCTTGAGTAATCAGCTTCGTCAAGCTCTTCAATCACCTTCGGTTCTACTTCACAAAGATTGGCAAAAAGCCTAATTTCTTTTTCTTCGTCAGAGGCGGTTTTCATTTTGGCGACTACAAGACGATCTTTTATTTTTGAGCGTCTCATGCTGAGTTTGTCGTAAGACTGACCGGTGACTTCCACCGGATATTTTAATTCAATGTTTTCCATGTTTTTAAAAATTTAGGTTAGATTCCTAGGGCTTTGCGAATATCAACCAACTTATCTTGGCCACCAATTTTTCTGGTCATGTTATCAATATCGATTTCTATGAGCTGTTCACCATCAATTTCCAGCGAGTAATAACGGCAGGCGATGGTGCATTGCAGAGTTCCTTTTTCGCCGGCAGAAATTTTTCCCATGTCCATTTCGGTGTACATGCCGCGCAATTTTATGATGATTGGAGAAACGGTTGAGTCATCTTGCAAAGCGCCGCGAAGCGTTACCTGAACAGCATTGCCAGCAACAAGACCAAATTGTTTTAAAACATCTTTGTCATATTCAAGTAGCGTGAAAGAGCCTTCGAGCTTTTCCACGCCCATATCAACCATCACCGGAGAGTCCATGCCACCAGCACGAAATTCCTCGGTTTTGATGTTTAGTTTTGGTGGATTTACTTCTTCAACTTTGCC
>CAYPUN010000068.1:0-7780 GCA_964413985.1 uncultured Rickettsia sp.
GTGGTACTTCGCCCCTCAGACAGTGGCGCGCCAAAACTCGGTTCGAAATACCACCGACCACCCCTAATTCAAAATTATTACTATCTCGCAACTCATATATAGCGACCCGTCAAAAAAAACGACCCGCAAAAAACAACCAAACCACAGCCAAAAATAACTCCTACCGATCCACTTCCCCAAACACAATATCCTGCGTCGAGATAACAGTAACAACGTCTGCGAGCATATGCCCCTTCACCATAAAATCAAGCGCTTGCAAATGTGCAAACCCCGGAGCCCGCACGCGGCAACGGTGCGGCTTGTTTGAACCGTCAGAAATCACATAAACACCAAACTCACCTTTTGGCGCTTCAACCGCTGCATAAGCCTCTCCAGCAGGCACGTGATAACCTTCGGTGTAAAGTTTGAAATGGTGAATTAGTGCTTCCATTGAGTGTTTCATCTGCGAGCGTTTTGGCGGCGTGATTTTGCCGTCGGTTGTTGAGATTGGCCCTTGTGGCATGCGTTCGCAGCATTGTTTGATAAGCTTGATTGATTCATGCATTTCGGCGACGCGAATTAAATAGCGGTCGTAAGAGTCGCCATTTTTGCCAATTGGAACGTCGAAATCTAGTTCGCCATAAACTTCATAAGGCTGGCTTTTGCGCAAGTCCCATGCGATGCCAGAGCCGCGAATCATTGGGCCAGAAAAGCCCCAATCGAGAGCTTCTTGTTTTGACACGATGCCAATTTCAACCATACGCTGCTTGAAGATGCGGTTTTCGCTGAGTAAATTTTCCATGTCGTGCAAATATTTTGGAAATTTTTGCGCGAAATCCATGATTTCTTCCAAAAGGCCTGCTGGCAAGTCTTGATGAACTCCACCTGGGCGGATATAGGCTGCGTGCATGCGTGAGCCGCTGACTTTTTCATAAAAGCCCATCATTTTTTCGCGTTCTTCAAATAGCCACAAAAGTGGTGTCATAGCGCCAACGTCAAGGGCTTGCGTGGTCACAGCCATGATGTGGTTTAAGATGCGCGTGATTTCGGAAAATAAAACGCGAATATATTGCGCGCGTTTTGGAATTTCGCAGCCCAAAAGTTTTTCTACAGATAGTGCATAAGCGTGCTCTTGGCACATTGGCGAAACATAATCAAGGCGGTCAAAATATGGAACGGCTTGCAAATAAGTTTTGTGTTCGATGAGTTTTTCAGTGCCGCGATGCAACAAGCCGATATGCGGGTCGGCGCGGGTGATCACTTCGCCATCCATTTCTAAAATTAGACGTAGCACGCCGTGAGCAGCAGGATGTTGCGGCCCAAAGTTGATCGTCATTTTTTTGTGTTCGCCAGCGTCGGAAACGTTGGCGGTGATGTTTTGATTCTGCATATTACGTCGCATTAAAATTATGATTTTTTAACAATAACGCGGCGGTTGATAAATTCAAGATGAAGTTGTTTTTTGTGGCAAAATCAATGGTGGGGTTGATAGAAGCGTTGTACAGATTTTTGAGTTGGTGGTTGATATGATTATTTTCGCGGGTTCTGTTGCTTATCTCGTTGCGATGCTGGTGCTGCACCTTGTGGCGCTTGAGGGTTTTGTCCTGGATGCTGATTGGCCGCATCTTCAGCGGCTGCGATTAGTTCTTCGGGGTCTTCAACTTTTCCAGCAAGCACTTGATAATGAGGCGGTTGATTTGGTCCGCCGCTAATGTCAGGCAATCTTTGCAAAGCCACGACAACATCTCCATCCCTTCCCACTACACGATCTTTGCCGTCAGCTGCGCTGGCAACCGCTGCGGCTTTTTCTAATCTTTCGCGCTCTGCAAAAAGTGGATTATAAAACCGCGCTCCAGCACCATCTATGACTAGGCCCTTTGGCAGCTCTTTATCATCCTTTCCTTTTTTTGGAGGCATAAATAAAAATTTAAATTAAAATTTTTGTAGTAATTTTTCGCCATCAATTTCTGTTTTCCAATTTAACACGATTGGGCGCATGTCTTTGGCGTGTCCAAGCGTTTGAGAGTTTTCTCTAAACAAAGCAAAATCAAGTTTATAATCGCTGATTTTTTTTGCAAAACGTTCAATTGCAATGTTGATATTTCTTTTTTCAACAGCCTTCACAACCTCTTCTTTGTAGTTTCCAAGCAATATTGCTTTGGGAAATTTTTTGCTCAAAATCATAATTTGTAAAAGCTGCTCGAAATAGCGGTCAAGCTTCTCGCCACTTTCTGAAATGTCTTCAAGTAGCAAAATTTTTCCTGCAAAATCAATTTGATTTGTTGTGCCAAAATTTGACATTATAACGCTTAAACAGCCGCCAATCAACGGCGCAGAGATTTTTTTGTTTGCAGATTTTTTGAGAATTTTTAATTTATATTCCAAAATATTTTTCTTGCCAAAAACAAAATCGAGCATGTTTTTTTGCGAGTTTTTTGTCACGCGATTGCCCGCTATTTGATTGAGCATAGGGCCATAAACCAAAGGCAAATTTAATTTTTGATCGAGAAAAATTCCAAGTGTAGTGATGTCGCTAAAGCCAATAAACATCTTGTTTGGAGCCTTTTTTAAATTTCTAAAAAATGGCACAAGATCAAGTGCGCCATAGCCACCGCGCACGCACCAAACCGCCCGTGAGTCTTTGTTTTCTAGGGCGAATTGCAGTTGATCAAAACGAATTTTTGCCAAAGATTGGGCAAAATTATTTTCAGGTTTTTTGCTTAGCAATAATTTTTCGGCAAAATGAAATCGGGCGCGAAGGCCATTTTTCTCAAGCAGCTCCACAATCGCTTTATAATCACTTTTAGTTGCAGGTGAGGAAGGGCTGATAACATCAACCAAATCGCCTTTTTGCAAGAAATTTATTGTCATGTAATTAATCGTTAAATATAATATGAGTCCGAAACTATCTCGGTTAATCGATAAATCAAGACTAAAAAAAATATGAAAGAAAAAGTTATAATTTTTGATACAACTTTGCGTGATGGCGAGCAGGCTCCTGGGGCGACGATGAATCTTGAAGAAAAATTGCTGATTGCAAAAACTCTAGAAAAAATGGGTGTTGATGTTATTGAAGCAGGCTTTCCAGCCGCGTCAAATGGCGATTTTGAAGCTGTTAATCAAATTGCAAAAGCGGTGAAAAATTCTGTTGTTTGTGGTTTGGCGCGTGCAAAAAGATCAGACATTGAACGCACAGCTGAAGCTGTTAAACCTGCCGCGAAGCCGCGTATTCACACCTTTATTGCCACCTCGCCAATTCACATGCAATATAAATTGAAAATGGATGAAAAGCAGGTGCTTGAAATGATCACTGACAGCGTGTCTTATGCGCGTTCGCTTTGCGGCGATATTGATTGGTCGCCTGAAGATGCAACTCGTTCAAAACATGATTTTTTGTTTAAGGCTATCGAAACTGCGATCAAGGCTGGAGCCACGACTATCAACATTCCAGACACTGTTGGATATACAACTCCAGAAGAATATTTTGCATTAATCAAAGCAATAAAAAATAATGTCAGCAACATCGACAAAGCAGTGATTTCAACGCATTGCCACAATGATTTGGGTTTGGCAGTTGCAAATTCTTTGGCGGCGATGCAAGCGGGCGCAAGGCAAATTGAATGCACCATCAACGGCATTGGCGAGCGCGCAGGAAACGCGGCGCTTGAAGAAATTGTGATGGCCATCAAAACTCGCGGCGATTTTTATGGCGTTGAAACTGCAATTGACGCCACAATGATCACGCGCATTTCAAAATTGGTGTCAAATATCACTGGTTTTGCGGTGCAATATAACAAGGCCATTGTTGGCGCCAACGCCTTTGCGCATGAAAGTGGAATTCATCAAGATGGAATTTTAAAAAACCGCGAGACCTACGAAATAATGACCCCGGCCTCTGTTGGTTTAGAAAAAACTTCACTAACTTTGGGCAAGTTATCGGGCCGCGCCGCCTTCAAAGACAAGCTTTTGCAGATTGGCTATGAGTTAAACGAAGAAAGATTAAACGAAGCTTTTGCAAAATTTAAAAATTTGGCGGATAAGAAAAAAGAAATTTTGGATGAAGATTTGATTGCGTTGGTTGATGATTCTCTAACCAACATTCGCGCGCAATATCAATTGCAATCGCTTAGTGTGAAATGCGGAACTTCTGCTGAAGCGCAAATTGAAATTGCTATAAAAATTGATGGCGAAATTGTCACGGCAAGCTTTGTTTCTAAGGACGGGCCAGTTGATGCAATTTTTGGTGCTATCAAAAAATTAATTCCGCATGAGGCAGTTTTAGATTTATATCAAGTGAGTGGAATCACTGCTGGAACGGATGCGCAAGGTTCAACCTCGATTCGTTTGCGTCAAAATAATAAAATTTTTACGGCTCATGCTTCAAACACGGATGTGCTTGTGGCTTCTGCTATGGCATATTTGCATTGTTTGGAAAAATTAAAAAATTGAGATAATCATCTCATTATCGCAAACAATATAGCTCTTAGCCGCCACTTCAGCCACGCTTGGAGCGGCTAGAGCTATATTGTTTGCGATAATGAGATGATCATCAAAATTAAATTAGTGCAAAGTTTTTAAAGAGACTTGCCAAGGTTTTTTTGGCAAAAAGAATCAAAAACAACGAAATGCAAAATTTTTAAAGTTATTTGTTGTTTAAAAAAAATATTTTGTTATAAAGACTGCATAAATTTTAATTCACAATTTTTCACATTAATTTCATGTTTAAATTTTTCTCTTTTTCTTCGAAGGATATCGCAATTGACCTTGGAACGGCCAACACTTTGGTTTATGTTCGCGATCAAGGCGTTGTTTTGAATGAGCCTTCAGTCGTTGCGGTTCTAAACGAGAACGGCAAAATGATTCCTTGCGCTTTTGGCAATACTGCAAAAATGATGTTGGGCCGCACGCCTGCCAAAATTGATGCCATCAGACCTTTGAAAGACGGTGTTATCGCCGATTTCAAAGTTGCTGCCGAAATGATCAAACACTTTATTCGTGAAGTAAATCAAATCAAAAGCTGGATTGGACCACTTATCATCATCTGCGTGCCATCAGGCTCTACGCCAGTTGAAAGACGTGCAATTCAAGACGCGGCAGAAGGTGCGGGCGCAAATGAAGTTTATTTGATTGAAGAGCCAATGGCTGCAGCAATTGGTGCCAATTTGCCAGTCACAGAACCTACAGGCTCAATGATTGTTGACATTGGTGGTGGCACAACTGAAGTTGGAATTTTGTCACTTGGTGGCATTGTTTATTCACGTTCTGTGCGTGTTGGTGGCGATAAAATGGACAGCGCAATCATCTCTTACATCAGAAGATATCACAATTTGTTGATTGGCGAATCTACTGCAGAGCGCATCAAAAAATCAATCGGTGCAGCTTGCCCACCAGAAGAAGGTGACGGCGCAACCATTGAAGTTAAAGGTCGCGATCTTGCAAACGGCATTCCAAAAGAAATGATTTTAACTGAGCGTCAAATTGCTGAAAGCTTGATGGAGCCAGTTGAACAAATTATCGACGCTATCAAAGTTGCTCTTGAATGCACGCCACCAGAGCTTTCAAGCGACATCGTTGAAAAAGGTATTGTGTTGAGCGGCGGTGGTGCATTGCTCAAAAACCTTGATTTGGTAGTGCGTCAAGCAACTGGTTTGCCAGTGTTTGTTGCTGAAGATCCATTGCTTTGCGTGGTGAATGGTTGCGGCAAAGTGCTTGAAAACATGAAAATGTTTAGAGCGGTTTTGTTTAGACAAGATTAATTTTGTTTGTCAGCTATAGCTGACAAAATGTTTTGAAACACCTTATGGGCGGCCGTTTGCGGTCGCCTTTTGTCATATATAACTGACAAAAGTCAAGTCAATTTAGCGATGAAACAATATCTAAATTTCAACTATAATAACGTCAGCAACTATAGCTTGCAGCACCATTTTGGGCAGCTTTTCAAGAAGATTGAGCTGGTGTTTTTTGTTGTTTTGTCGATCGTTTTTCTTATCACTTCTAAGGTTAGTAAAGACTTCTCAAGCAGCGTGTCCTTTGCCTTCGTCAATGTTTCGTTGCCAATTGTTAAAACTGCAGCTTTTCCGTTTAACACCGCGATTAATTTGTTGATAAATTTTGAAGAATTGATTGATGCGCGAAAAGAAAATGAAGCGTTGAAGGCCGAAAATGCTAAGCTGCGCGCCCTTGAAATTAAAGCGCTCAACTTCAATAACGAAAATCAAGAGTTAAAAAATCTATTAAAATTTGTAATTCCAAGAAGCACAAATTATACTGTGGCCAAGATTTCAGGGCGTTCGCACGGCTTGTTTAATCAGAATTTATTTTTGAATGCGGGTTTGAACAAAAAAGTTAAAGAAGGTGGAATTGTGACGGGAGCCGTTGGTATGATTGGTCGCGTCGTTGAGGTGAGCGACGACAAATCGCGCTTGATGTTGGTGACTGATCCAAATTCTCGCGTTCCCGTGATTGCTTCAAGATCTAGAGCGCGTGGGGTTTTGATTGGTATGAACAACAATTTGATGGAGATTTTATATCTCTCAAAAAATCACCAAATTAGAGTTGGCGACATGATTTTTACTTCGGGTGATGGTGACACTATGCCAGCGGGAATCCTGATTGGAGTGGTGCGCAAGGTGGATAAATCTTATGTTGGTGTGGAGATGATTGAAGATATAAATAATGCCGATATTGTGACGGTGATGAATTATTAGATATAAAAATTTTTTAGAAATAAAAAAATATAATTAATAGTGATTGTCAGATATAAATGACAATTCAAAATATAAAAAAAATGAAATCAGCAGTAATAATTTTTCCAGCATCAAATTGTACTTACTAATTTTATTTCTACGGAGTAAGTTGCAATTTGATGAATGTCTATAACATAAATATTTTCTAAGTTTAAAATGAAATCAGCAGTAATAATTTTTCCAGCATCAAATTGTGACCGGGATGCGATAACTACTCTTGAGAAGCTTGGCTCTAGGGTGCAAAAGGTTTGGCATCAAGAAACTAAATTGGACGATGATCTTGATTTGGTGGTTTTGCCTGGTGGATTTTCTTATGGGGATTATTTGCGTAGCGGCGCTATGGCAGCGATCTCGCCGGTGGTGCAAGAGGTGAAAAGATTGGCGCAAAAAGGTGTAAAAATTCTTGGAATTTGCAATGGCTTTCAAATTTTGACCGAGGCTGGGCTGTTGCCTGGCGTGCTTTTGCGCAATCAGCATATGAAATTTTCTTGCAAAGATGTTTATTTGCGCACAGAAAATATTGATAATAATTTCACTAAAAATTACAAAAAAAATCAGGTGATAAAAATTCCAATTGCTCATGCTGATGGCAATTATTTCGCGCCGCCAGAGACTTTGAAGCATCTTGAAGATAACGGCAATATTGTGTTTCGCTATGTTGATAAAAATGGCAATGTTACGGATGACAGCAATCCAAATGGCTCGCTGCTTAATATTGCTGGGGTTATGAACGATCAGAAGAATGTTCTTGGCATGATGCCGCATCCAGAAAGAGCGATGGATGAAGATATTGGGTATGGTGATGGGGCGTTGCTGTTCAAGGCTTTATTGTAATTTTTGTCATTTATAGCTGACAATTATGTGATTAGAATTTTGACTTAGCCTTACCTACTATGCCCCTACGGCAACCTCTTCAAAGAGCCGGGGGCGTCTCTTTGAAGAGCTAAGCGGGGCATAGTAGGTAAGGCTAAGTCAAAATTCTAATCACATAATTGTCAGTTATAAATGACAAAAATTTGATTATTAATTTTTGGTAATTATTTCTTAATTATAAG
>CAYPUN010000069.1:0-7710 GCA_964413985.1 uncultured Rickettsia sp.
GTGCAATTTTGTAGGATAGCCAGCATTTTTGTCCCACGCAAATTGTTGATATTTTTGATGCAAATTTAGCATAATTTCGTCACGCGTTTCTTTTGCCAAAATTGACGCGGCAGCAATAGAGAGGCTCTTTTGATCACCCTTCACAATTGGCACAATTGCTGAAATTTTGTCACGCAAAGCAAAAGGCTTAAAATTGCCATCAACCAACAAAACTTGCGGCGCCATTTTGTTGTTTTTGCAAAAATCTTCATAAGCCATTAGCATCGCTATTTTAGAGGCTTCAAGAATATTTATCTCATCAATAATTTTTTCATCAACAACGCCAATTCCATATTTTATTTTTTGCTTCAAATGCAAAAAAATATCACGCCTTTTTTTGGCCGAAATTTTTTTAGAATCGTTGATTTCGCCACAAATTTTATCTTGCAAAAAATCCCGATCCAAAAAAGCGCAAGCCGCCACAACCGGCCCCGCTATTGGCCCTCTGCCCGCTTCATCAATTCCAACAACAATTAAATTTTCATAAGAATTTTCAATTTTATAGTCGGGAAAGATTTTAACCTTTGCATTAGTAATTTGCGTCATTTATAAATATAGTATAAATTAAATTGATTTTTGGTCAATTTTTTTAAATTTACGGTCTTTACAAGCATTCTAAAACAATTTTTTTAAAAATATATGTTTCTTAAATCAAATTTTGATGGCAAACCATCATTGGCAAAGCCAATAATCATCGTGGTTGTGGTGTTATTAGTGATCGGTGGAGCTTATGCTCTTCTTGGCAAAAAATCTGACTCTGCTTCAGAAGGCAAAGAACAAGCTGAAAAGCAAGCTGAGTTGAAATCTAGCGGCATTGATCCTGACAAAAAAATTGAAACCGTCAAAGACGTTGAAGAAGTTTTAGCAAAATGGGTTGAAGCCAATCCACAAGCCATTTTGAACTCCGTTGCCAACATGCAGCGCAAAGTTATGGAAGATCAAATGAAAAATGCGCAAAAAAATATTGGCGATAAAAAAAGCGAAATTTTTAATGATAAAAATTCTCCAACTTATTCTCCAAAAGGCAGCAACGTCACAATCGTTGAATTTTTCGACTATAATTGCGGCTATTGCAAAAAAACCAACCCAGTTGTTGAGTCTTTGATTCAATCTGACGCAAAAGTAAAAATCATCTATAAAGAATTGCCAATTTTGGGACAATTGTCAGAAGAGCTTTCTGAAGTTGCTTTGGCGGTTAACATGGTTGATTCTTCTGCTTACAAAAAGTTTCACGATGCTTTGATGAACGGCAACGTTGGCAGCAAAGATGAAGCTTTGCAAGTGGCAAAAAACCTTGGCATCAATGTTTCAAAAGTTGAAAGCACTCTGAAATCACAAAGAGAAAAAATTGTTGCAGCAATTGCGGCAAATCGCACCCTTGCAACATCTATTGGCGTCAATGGCACCCCTGGATTTATCATCGGTGAAGAGTTGATTCCGGGAGCGGTTTCACTTGAAATTTTGCAACAAAAAATTGCTGCAATTCGTAAAAAATAGTTTTTCAAGAAGTGGCTTTAAATCGCTTCTATCAAGGGCCCGCTTTCAATATTTGGAAGCGGGCTTTGTTTTTTTAAATAAAATATGTCACTAGAAAACCTTGCCACCACCCCTGCTGCAGAAGCTTTGAGCGCTGAGCAGAAAAAAGTTTTGCACGAAATTGCACTTGGCAACAACCTGCTTGTGACTGGCGGGGCTGGCACGGGCAAATCTTTCTTGCTAAATTATTTGAAGCGCAACTATGGTTATTTGGGATTGAGCGTCACCGCAAGCACAGGAATTGCAGCGGTGAACATTGGCGGCAGCACAATACATTCTTGGGCGGGCATTGGTTTGGCCAATTTGCCGATTGAACAAATTATCGCCAATCTTATGACTGGCAAGATGAGCAAAATTCGCAAGCGCATTCGTCAAACCAACATTTTGGCAATTGACGAAATTTCGATGATTTCGGCCGATTTGTTTGATATTTTAGATCAAACTTTACGCGCTGTTCGTGAAAATAAAAAACCCTTCGGAGGCTTGCAAATATTGCTTTTTGGCGATTTTTTGCAACTTCCTCCAATCACCAAATATGGCGAAACAAAACAAAATTTTTGCTTTCTCAGCAATGCGTGGCGCGAGCTTGATTTGAAGGTTTTTCAGCTGCAAGAAATTTTTCGCCAGCACGATCCAAAATTTATCAAAATTCTCAACAATTTGCGTTTTGGTTTGCTTGATGAAAGTGACGTGGAAGAGCTTGAACAAAGGGTTAAGGCCGAAGATAAAAACATTGCAATTAAGCCAACAATTTTAACTTCACACAATCAAAAAGCTGAGCAAATCAATCATGATGAACTCAAAAAAATTCCGCGCGAAGAAAAAGTTTTTGGTGCAGAATTTTTTGGCGAACCAAACAGAATTGAATTGCTGCGCAAAAATTGCCTAGCGGTTGAAGCCTTGAAAATCAAGGTTGGAGCGCAGGTGATGATGATAAAAAATACTTATCAAAAAGATGGAATTATCAATGGCTCTCTTGGTGTGGTGAAGGGATTTTCTGATAAAAAAAATTATCCAATTGTTGAATTTGTTAATGGAAAAATTTTGACAATCGCGCCTGAGGAATGGCTGATTGAGCGCTTTGACCACGAACAAAAACAATTGGTCAGCGAGGCGCGCATGGTGCAAATTCCATTGATTTTATCTTGGGCGATCACAATTCACAAATCGCAAGGCCTCACACTTGATAAAATTTCTTGCGATTTGGCGCAAATTTTTGCTGCTGGACAGGCTTATGTAGCGCTTTCGCGAGCTAGATCGCTGAACAGCGTTTTTATCAGCTCGATTAATTTTAAGAAAATTATTGCCGATGAAGAGGCTGTGGATTTTTATCAAAGGAACAGAAATTGATGTTGTCAAAAATGTTGTCAAAAAAAATCTCTAACAACTCGCAAGCCATATTATACACGGTTCTAACCTGCTTTTTGGTGTCAGTTTTAATCGCAATTGTGCGCCATTTATCGACAAATTTTCACGTGTTTTTTATCATCATGATGCGCAATTTTTTTGCCTTCGCGCTGTTTGTGCCGCTGATGTTAAAAAGTCGCGCCAATTTGTTTAAAACAAAAAATTTAAAGCTGCATATTTTTCGTAATATAAATGGCTCGGTGGCAATGATGGTGTGGTTTTCGACAGTTACGATGATGCCACTTCCTGAAGCGGTTTCTTTCACTTTTATTGTACCCATAATCACCACTCTTGCAGCGATGCTTATTTTAAAAGAAAAAGTTAGCGCACGCATTTGGGAGGCCTTGGCTATTGGCTTTGTCGGCGTTTTGGTGATCACTCGCCCCGGATTTCAAGAGTTCAAAATTGCTTATATTTTTGCCTTTGCAACGACAATTTTGTGGTCAATTTCGAACTTAGTGGTGAAATATATGACAAAGACCGATACGCCGCAAACCATTGTGGCATATATGTCGGTGATCATGTTGATTATTTCGATTCCACTTGGCGTGACAAAAATGGCGCCGATGAATTTTGACGATGTTTTTTGGCTGGTGCTGCTGGGATTATTTTCAAATTTGTCGCATCTGTCACTCTCTAAGGCCTACTCTAAAGCCGATTTGTCGGTGGTTCAGCCTTTTGATTTTACGCGCTTAATTTTTACCGCCATCATCTCTTATTTTGCCTTTGGCGAGGTTATTGACGCCTTTTCTATCATCGGCAGCTTGATAATATTGAGCGGAACAATTTTTATTGCTTCAAAAAATAAAAAGAAATATGATGAGCCCGCGATATAACTGACTCTAAGACAACTTTTAAAAAAGTGCTAAATTATTCACAAATTTTTCAAGACTCTATCGACAAATTGCACGAGGAAAATCGCTATCGCAAATTTGTCAACATTGCCCGCATCAAGGGCCAGTTTCCTTATGCGCGCAACATTCAAAATCAACGAAAAATTGTGCTGTGGTGCTCTAATGATTATCTGGCGATGGGACAAAATGAAGCCGGAATTGCCGCGGCAAAAAATGCTCTAGAAGCTTGCGGCATCGGTTCTGGCGGCACTCGCAACATTTCTGGAAACAGCAATTATGTTGTGGAATTGGAAAAAGAAATCGCCGACTTGCATGGCGCTGAGTCCGCTTGCTGCTTTGTTTCAGGCTATGTTGCCAATGATGCTGCAATTCAATCTTTAGTAAAAATTATTCCCGATTTAGCAATTTTTTCTGACGCAAAAAATCACGCTTCAATAATCAGCGGAATCAGAAACAGCAAGGCTGAAAAGCATATTTTTGCGCATAACGACATGGTGCATCTTGAAGAATTATTACAAAAATTGCCACTGTCACAGCCAAAAATTATCATCTTCGAGTCAGTATATTCAATGGATGGCGACTTTGGCAAGGTTGCAGAAATTATCGCGCTCGCCAAAAAATATAACGCCCTAACTTATATTGACGAGGTGCACGGAGTTGGCATTTATGGGCATCGCGGCGGTGGCGTTTGCGAGCAACTTGGCCTTAGCGATCAAATTGATATTATCCAAGGAACCCTCGCCAAAGCTTATGGCTGTATAGGCGGATATGTTGCTGGCAAGTTGGAAATTGTTGATGCGATTCGTTTGCATGCTTCGGGTTTTATTTTCACCACATCGCTTCCACCAACTATTTGCGCGGCTGCAACGGCCAACATTCATCACTTAAAAAACAGCAATTTGGAGCGCGAGAAGTTGCAAAAAAATGTCGCAACACTAAAAAAATCGCTTAAAGATGCAAATATAAAAATCGTGGAGAACCAATCGCACATTGTCTCTATCGTGGTTGGCGATGCAAAAAAAGCCGAGGAAATTTCGGCGCGACTTTTAAATGAATTTGATATTTATGTGCAGCATATAAATTATCCAACAGTTGCAAAAGGTGATGAGCGCTTGCGTGTTACAGCCACGCCGCTTCATGATGATAAGATGATTAAAGAATTGGTGGAAGCGTTGCAGAAAATTTTGTAGCGCAGGATTCACAAAACCAATGATGACAGCGCTTAAGAAGACAAAAACTCATCAATAAAATCACGCAAAATCACACTTGCCGCAATATCATCATGATGCTTGTTTTTCTTACGCTTATCTATTGAAAGCGCTATTTCTTTGGCTTCAAAGCTTGTCAGCCTTTCATCGGCAAAAAAAATCACAAATTTTTCTTCAAGAAATTTATCGAGCTCGGCCGCGAAATTTTGTGAAAAAACCGACATCTGGTTCAAAGTGCCGTCCATATTGATTGGAAAGCCGATCACAATTGCAACGACTTTTTCTTCAAGCAGTAAATCTTTGATCAGCGCAAAATCTTTGGCGTTGCTTTGACGATTGATAATTTTGCGCGGCGTTGTAAGAAGGCGCGAATCGTCGCAAGTGGCCAGCCCGACGCGCTTGGTGCCAACGTCAATTGCCAGCAATTTGCCTTGACTTGGCGCATATTTATGAAATAATGTGTTATCTTTTATGATCATTTTAACTATCTTAAAATAAAAAAATTAGTAATTATATATTTATCATAGGTGATATAACTCTTAGACGCTCCACACCACTGGCTCAGTCGCGTCTAAGAGTTATATCACCTATGATAAATATATAATTACAAAAATTAACTTGGCAAAAAATTCTAACATGACCACTTTTACCGCACAAGACACCAAAAGAATGGCAAAGCTTGCCGCAATTGAAATTAGTGACAAAAATTGCGATGTGCTTACTGCGCAAGTTGGCAGCACTCTTTCATGGATCGAGCAAATTAAAGAAGCCAACACCGACGGCATCGAGCCACTAACCAACGTTCACAACAGCGCGCTGAAAGCCGTGCCTGATATTATCAGCGACGGCGGCATCACAGAGGATGTTTTGCGCAATAGCGAGCACGCTAAATATAACTATTTCGTTGTTCCAAAAGTTATCGAATAAACAAATTTGTGCATAAAAAATCTCAACTAACCTTTGATTTTAGCGCCACCACACCACAAACAAACTTTCAAGAAAGCGATTTTATTGCTTCAAAAGCAAGTGAAAATGCTATCAATTTTCTCAATAAATTCTTCGCTCAAACAACTTTTGATACCACCCTTCCCTCTTGCATTTTGAAGGGTGAGCGCGCTTGTGGCAAAACCCATCTTCTGCATATTTTTGCGCAAAAATTTCACGCAACTTTTTTAACGAAAAACGATTTTGACAAAATAAACTCACCAACATTTTTTGTCGCAAATAATTTTTATATTCTTGAAAATATCGATGAAATTGAAAGTGAAGAGCTGTTGCTGCACATCATAAATTCTGCTGCCGAAGCCAAGTCTTTCTTGGTTTTGAGCGCTATTGATGTTGATAAATTTAACTTGCGCGACTTAACTTCGCGACTCAAAAATATTTTTACTGTTGAAATAAAAAATCCACCGCAAGATTTGATCAAAGCACTGCTAGCAAAAGGTCTAGCCCAAAGGCAATTGAAAATTAGCGATGAGGTTATGGAGTTTTTGACAAACCGCTTACAGCCAAGCTATGTCACGATTGCTAATGCTTTGCAGGCTATTGAAAATCATTGCCATGAAAATAAAAAAAATTTTACTTTGCTTGAAGCGAAGAAGATTATTTAGCCAACCACACTCACCCTCTCTAAGCTCCACTGTCTTTATTTGAACCTTTCTCCGCCGGCTTTCCCGCGCCAATGGCGCCAGAAGCAGACGAAGATGCTGCGTCAGAGCCTTTAGCGCCAGAACCAGGACCGTCATTTTGTTTAGCGCTAGACGTCGTCGCGTCATTAGCCTTTTTGCCAGATTCTTGAGCGGCATTTACAGCCTTACCCTTAGCCATATCCTCCGGCGCAAAGCCTTTGTTTAATATACCGTAAGCCTGATCCTTTGCCCAGCCAGCCGCCTTTGGAATTTGACGAATCGCCTTGGCCGCAACCCTTGTACCGCGCTTTTGAACAGCACTAACCCCAGAAAGGGCTTTTTCCGCCATCGCCATCGCCGAAGCTGATCCAGATTTCAATTCAGCACCACCAACCAGCTCTGCCGCAATGCTCGATATTTTGTCCATAAATCCAGCAAAAATAAACATAATAAATGCCGCCTTGATGATTGAGTTTAGTTTTTCACCATTGACAGAAGCAAGCACCGGCAGCCCAATACCAATGATTTCTAGGCCGCTATAAGTTTTGATATCGGCAATGCGGAAAATGCAATAGAGACTTTTGTTGTTTGACTCAGAATTGCAAGACACCGTTTTTGGCGCGTCTAGTCCGTTGCCCTTAAATGTTGCACCGCCAATCATCAAGTTGTCAAACAGCGCAATATAAACGCCAAGATAGGCGAATAAAATTACGGGCTGCAAAGACAACCCAAGAATCTGCTTCCACCATTTTTCAAAAATAGATTTGGTGCGCTCAAACATTGCCAGCGTTATGATTACAGGCGAAACATAGATTAGAAGTACAATTGAAACTGACGCCATTAAAAATATATGTATCGCCCGCATCACTAAGGACAGCATGAATAAGGCATATATAAAAGTGGCTATAAAAAATATCAGACCATATCCGCTGGTTATCAATCCAGCAAAAATCATTTTGACAAGATTTGGCACCGAGAGCTCTGGACCAAAGCCAAGAGCGCGCGCCAATTTGCAATCAAGAACATCCCAAATTTTGA
>CAYPUN010000070.1:0-7562 GCA_964413985.1 uncultured Rickettsia sp.
AACCACCCCCATCACCATCTCAACATATTCCTCTTTCTGCCCAACCGGCGCAACATAATGTATCGCTTCCTTCGCCGCCTCTTCACCCGCCAATTTCGCCATCACCCACGCTGCCAAATATTGCGACGACATACATCCGCCCGCAGTCGCCAAATTTCCCTCAGCATAAAACGGTGCGTTGATAACATTCACTCCAGCCTCAATCACCCACGGTTTTGTGGTGAGATCGGTGCAAGCGGGCAGGGTGCCAATCAGCCCCATCTTCGCCATCATCAACGTTCCCGAGCATTGCGCGCCAATAAGTTGCCGCGCTGGATCTAAATTCAAAACGCTCAGCAATTTTTTATCATTAGAAATTTCGCGAGTTTTCACGCCGCTGCCAAACAGCACCACATCTGCTTCATTGGCAAATTCAAGTGGCTGCTGCGCATAAATTTTGACGCCATTCATCGAAGTGATCTCACGCGTGGGGCTTGCAATTTCAGCCTTCCAGCCCTTGTCGCGCAAACGATTCAAAATTCCAAGCGCAACAAAAGAATCAAGTTCGTTAAATCCATCAAAAGTTAAAATTGCTATTTTCATAATTTTTGTAAAACCATAATTTAAAATTTTGTTTATCAAAATTTATGAATCTTCTTGAGAATCGAATAAAAGTCAATTTGATTTGCAATATCTGTAAAGCTCTTTGCCTTCGGCACAGAATAATTGTTCACTAAATCAGAACAGAGTGTTCCTGTAGTTTAATAATTGTTTTTCAAATAGAAGGATAACAAGAAATTTTTTCTTTATTACTTAACTGTTTCTAAATACAGAGCAAAAAGTTCTTAAAGAGTGAGTTTAAGTTATTTTAGTTTATCAAAAAAACAAATTATCAAAAAATATGTCAAAACATAGCATTGTGGTTGCAAATACGGTTGAAAATTTATTAGAAGTTATAGATCAATTGGCAAAAAGCGGAAGTGGTGATGCACAAATTATAGAAATTGTAAAAAGGTTTATCGCGAACAATGGTCGTGACATGAAAATTAATCATCTAGAAGAAATTGCAAAACATTTGCGAGTTGCAGTTAAAAAATATGATCAAAAATTTCATGCAGAAATTATCTTAGATTTTGTGCAGAGAGCTCCTATAAATGCGCAAGACTTAAGATTCATTTGTTTGTTAAGCGAACGTGTTTTAAATCCACAGATGAAAAAAGAAATTTATGAAGGTTTTGTTAGAAATCCAGTAACAAATTTACTGCAGATGAGGTTCGCGCTTTCAAAAGATAAAACACACGCAACACCTAGGTTGATGGTTGTTTATTTTGAAAGATTGGCAAGAGAAGGGATGGATGCTGTTACAACCGTGAAAACAGCGATTGAAGAATTTAGTAATGACACAAGATTCCTTCCTCTCATAATGCGGGGTTTCCTTATAATGGAAAAAAATTTATCAGTTAAAGAGTTGGCAGAAATCTTAAAGAAGATTCCAAATATTGTGACGCGAATAAAATGTATAGAATATTTTCTTCGCCAAGATCCACGGCGTATTGAATTATTGCCGCAGCTACACGCTGCAGTGTTTAATTACGAAATGATCAGAGCTTATTCAATGATCGCTATTCTTAGAGAAATAAAACCTTTATTAGAAAGGCGCGGCGTTTTTCGTGATAATGCTGTAACGTTTGGTGAAATGTTTAAAGGAATCCAATCTATCGAACATGCACATCAAATAGTTAATGTGTTGCTTGATGAAGGATTTTTAAGAGAGCCGCATTATCCTTTGGACAAGCTAAAGGTTGTGCGTGGCTATTTAGAATCAAAGTTTCCAAATGTCAAGTCACTAGGAATTAAACTTTCAGAAATTGCTGATAAAAAAGTGTTCAAATTTTGCAATGTAGAATTTGGCACTTACGGCGAAGAAATAAAAGATTATACAATTGGCGATTTAATATTTTGCAAAATGGTTTTGTGCAAGAGAGCTGGCCTTCCAGATGTTAGAATGCAAGAGTTTGTACAAAAATTACTCTCATATGATAAGGCTTTACAAAAAAAGGTGCAAGACCTTGTGGTTTCTGAAAAAGCAAGGATTATTGCACCTGCGGAAGCTGTTGTAATTGATGCAATCTCGCCCGGAAAAATGCGTGGTTATCAAAGAGTAGGAATAATTGCAGCGCATTTGCAACAAAGGTTAAAGAAAGTTCCTAAATTTTCGCCAAGCGAAATGGAGGGTGCGGATATTAAATTTGCAGATGTTGATATTCATTCTTCATTTACAAAAGAAGAAGTTTCGCAGCAATTTAGAGAATTAATGGCCGCGCCAGATCCTGATCCAAAAGCCCTCGTCAGATTTTTTGATAATTTTTATGAACACAAAGAAGTTTCTGAAATTGATGAAGAGGGAAATGTTACCAAGCGCAATGTTGGTTATTTATCGAGAACTATTTCTGAAGATAATATAAAAGTGTTGCACCAATTATTTTGTCAGCAACGAGAAGCGTTTTTCTATCTTTTTTGTACTCAAGAAGAGGGGTTGAAAGATTTTATTAGTAAGGTAAATCTTAGTATAACTTTGAACGATGGTTGTATTGCCAATATTGGTAATGTTGTTTCAAGTATTGTGAACGCCTATTTGTTTGAAACTGCGCCAGACCAAATGCTGTATAAAGTTTATACTCAAATGGTGCAAGACGGCAACAGGTTTGACAGTGCGCTTGATCATAGCAAAGAATATAATTTTTTCAATAATGGAGCAAATGAATGCTTGATCAATCCGCAAGGTTTA
Source organism: uncultured Rickettsia sp. (assembly GCA_964413985.1). Classification (GTDB taxonomy): domain Bacteria; phylum Pseudomonadota; class Alphaproteobacteria; order Rickettsiales; family UBA1997; genus CAMCFD01. Next base: position 2,768 of record CAYPUN010000070.1, read on the forward strand.
GTTTTTGCCTTGAAGGAGGCGATATCAAAGGATATACGTGATCTTTATTATAGTGGGATTTATAGGGTAACTCATCAAGATGATCCTGCATTTATTGAGCGTTATAATAAAATGGATAAAAAACAGCAATTAAAATTAGCCACAAATTGGATTAATATAATGAGTGAAGGTGATGGTGATTTTTTTGAAGATATTGACAATACAATGGTTGGAGAGGTTATTGCAACAAATGTGGGGCAAGTTTTTGATAGTAAAGATCTTGAGTCTTTTGGAAATAGAGCTGTAGCGCTTTTGCAGCAGATAAAAGATCGTAAAGAAAAAACGGATATACAAGAAAAAAAGCAACAAACTCAAGATCATATTTCGGCTTTTATTGCAAAGGCAAATGCATTGCGGCCTTCTCCTTCAACAAGCCCGGAAACTGGTGATGATGAATGGAGTGTGGAGCCTTTGGATGCAAGTGTTGGGAAGGGTGTTGCATTGAATGGGTAATAAAAAAGCTAACTCTAAAAAGCCGCGTGTCTCAAAAAGATCACGCGCAAATAGAGTGCGCAACACAAATGGATTTGCAATTCAATTTTTTGAATATAGATTTGACAAAAAATATAATCCAAATTTTCTTTGTTTATGACCGACAATTTTATCACCCTAACTTTCAAAGAAGTCACCACCGCCAACCAACTATTTTGCCAATTTGACGATCACAATGGTGTGCTTTTGCTTGATGTAAAAAAACCTTTCACCACAGACGATTTCAACACCATCTCATCCATCATCGACCCATATTTTGCAGCGCATGGCGAGCTTAAAGGTGTCATCCTCAATTCAAAAAAATTTCCCTATTGGATCAGCCCGCAAAACCGCACGCAATATATAAATTTTGCCAGCGAAAATCATCACAAATTTAAAAAAGCAGCTTTGTGCATGGGAGGATTTTTTATCAAAATTGTTTTGCGTATTGCGCGCAGCCGCGTTCATCCGGTGGTAAAAAGTTTTAAATTCACTCAAATTGAAAAAGCGCAAGATTGGATTTTATATTCCTAAAGAAGTGCAAAAATCAATGAGCCACTGGCTGTCCCCATTTTTTGCTCAAATAATCTTCAACATCTCGAATTTCTTGGTTTCTCAAGCCGCGACGAAAAATTATAAACTCGCCAATATATCCAGAAACTTCGCCAAAGCGAAACACTGTGTTGGTGGCGGCATAATCTTCTGGCGCTATGGTGCCCGTCATATCAACTGCATCAAAAAAAGCAGTGCCGTTAAATTTTAAGGTCGCTTTGCCATTTTTAACAAAATAGGTTATGATTTGCAAATTGTTGGTAAGGCTGGAGTTATAACTTTGCGCGGCCCGTGTTTCGTTGCCAGTGCAGCACATTCCAAAATCAAAATACACATTGTCAAAATAATAAGTTGATAACGCAACGCGCGGATTGTTGCCATCCACAGCAATTATAAATGGCACCCCATAGCCGTTGCCGTCTGGATCAGTGATTGGTTTGTGCACCATAAAAATTGTCACGCCATCAACATTCACAAAATCAGAAAGCATTTTATTTTCCAGCCTAAAAGAATCGTCCGCGCCATCAAAAAGCAGAGATGGCAAGTGGTTGATGTCAGATTGTTTATATATAGGGCGTGAATCTGCGGTGCTTTGAGGAAGATTTATTTTGGAGGTGGTTTGCGGATTTATATCGTTCCAAACCGAAACTGTGGCGCCATCTTCTTGTTCGGCACTCAAAAAACTTTCTTCACTAACCGCATCATACCACGCTGTCAAGCCGTTGATGCTTGAAACTGGAGATGATTTGGTTATGCTTTGCGCAACCGAAACACGCATGGCACTGACCAGTCGCGAGCTCGATGTAACGCCGGCGATGATGATGCCAATAATCAACAGCACAATCGAAAGCTCTATCAGAGAAAACGCTTTTTTGACCATCTTCATTTGTAAAAAAATAAAATAATGCGTGTTTAAAAATAATCACCAGAAATTAGTGAATTATAGTTTTTTTTCAAGTTAATTTATAGCAACAGCAATGCCATATTTTTTGCCAAGATATTGCTCAACCGCTTGCCGATCGGCGGCTTCAATATGCTCAGAAAACAAAATTGCCTCCGAAACATCAAAGTCAATTGTGTCAGAGTCACTGTTGGCGTGACGTCCAATTTTTATTGGGTCGATAGACAATGCTCCAATCGTGTCGGTGTCTGTCACCATCAACGTGCCGTTGACATAAGCAGAAAAATTGACGCCATATCTTCTTTGTAAAGTGATAATCATTTTTGAATTTGGTGATGAATTATAGCCAGTATTAGCATAATAATCACCATTAATCATATTTCCAGCATCATCGCGACGTGCAAAATATATAGGCTGATCTTCGCCATTGATTTGAATTCCCCATATTGGATTGCCGCTGTTGTTGGTGGCTCCGCAATCAACAGGAACACCGTCATTGCTGCAAACGCGATCAACAGCCCAGCCAGATCCTGAGCGATAATTCATCACGAAAAAAAATGTGATGTCGTCAGCATTGGTATTTTTTGCCGTGCCATCAACAGCCACATAGCGATAAGTTGTGGCTTCGTTGGTGAAGCGCAAAGTTGGCAAATCGCCCATGCCCTTTGAGATATAAGTTGGACCGCTGCTGTTGCCAGAAGTGGCGCCACCGGCCAAGTTATAAGAAACCAAAGCAGCATTAGTTTTTTGCGCCGCATAAGCGTGATGCTTGGTGGTGCTTTGCGGATTGATGTCTTTCCATGTAGTGATCACGGTGCCATTTTCATTTTCACCCACCAAAAATGAATCATCAAGAGTGGTTTCATACCAAAACAACAAACCCTTCAAAGCCCCAACAGGCGAGACTTTTGTCAAATTTTGCGCCGTTGCCAAACGCATTGCACCAACCAGCCTTGAACCTTGAGTGACGCCGCCAATTATGATTCCAATAATCAAAATCACAATCGACAGCTCCATCAAAGAAAATGCTTTCTTAATTTTGTTTTTTGTAAAAAAAATCATGTCTTCAAATGTTTATGATAATTTATCGCGCAAAAATCTATATGAAAAAATGTAATAATAAACAGGTATCACCAATCAAGTAAAAACAATGACTCAAATTGAACAAACTTTTTTAGAAGGTCGCGACGGCTGGGAAAGCCAGGGGGGTTCAGCGCGAAGCTAACAAAAAATCACAACTCAAGATTTATTAAAAAGGATTTTCACCCACAAATCCTCTTAACCATCTTCTGCGCCAACGGAGCCACAAAAAACGCCACAAAAAACGCCACACAAAACGCCACACAAAACCCAATCGCAAACGATCTCATCCACACCAAAAAGAAATTCTCAACAAGCCCAACATTCACCAAAATCATCACCCCCGACATCACAAACGCCATAATCGACGCCATAAAAAACGGAAATAAAAAACGCGGTGTTTTCAAATATTTTTTCATTTTTTGATTAAGAAATTGACTAGTATTGTTTGCTTTATTTTAGTCAATTTAAAAAGATTTGCAACAAGACAAATAAATGATTGACATCTGTAGTTTATAAGCTACAATAACATTACCAATAAAGGAGTTACAAAATGACTAAGAAAAATAAAATTATTATAACCAAAACCAAAAAATCTGCCAAAGCAAAAATCACAAAATTTTCTGATTTTAAAGAATGCTTTATTGAGGATTTAAAAAACAATCCGCGAGATCAAGAAATTTATTTAAAACTTGCTTTAGAAGAATATGAACAAGAAAAAAATCCTGAAAATTTTTTGCTTGCGCTTAGAACCATAGCCGTTGCAAAAGGCGGAATGTCAGATTTAGCAAAGAAGACAAAGTTAAATCGCGAAAGTTTGTATAAATCTTTATCCGCCAAGGGTAACCCAAGTTTTTTGACCGTTGATAGTGTTTTAAATTGCTTGGGGTTCAGGTTAGAAGTTCGGTCGGTTTAGAATGGCTTGTCGTATCAAACAAAACTTTAGAAAATAAAATGATCAACAAACTTTTCAACAACACGCCCACAAAAAAAATGCCAATATTATTCATCGGCCACGGCTCGCCGATGAACGCAATTGAAAACAACAGCTACACCCAAACCCTCGCAAAACTCGCCACAACAATTCCAAAACCCACCGCAATATTAGTCATCTCCGCCCACTGGATGACAGAAGGCACATGGGTCACGCAAATGCCAAAACCAAAAACCATCCACGATTTTTATGGCTTTCCACAAGAACTTTTCAACGTGCAATATCCAGCACCGGGAAGCCCCGAAACCGCAAAGCTAATCCAAGAAATAGCTTCCACCCCAAACAAAATTCATGGCGACAAAGAAATGTGGGGCCTCGATCACGGCACGTGGTCAGTGCTGCGCCACCTATATCCAAAAGCCAACATCCCAGTTTTGCAATTAAGTATAGACATGGCGCAACCCCCCGAATATCATTTTCAACTTGGCCAACAACTTGCCAAACTTCGCGATAGAGGCGTTTTAATTTTGGGCAGCGGCAATCTGGTTCACAATTTGCAACAGCTGCGATGGGAGCCAAACGCCAAGCCATACGATTGGGCAATTGAGTTTGACGAATGGCTAAAACAAAAATTAATCACTCGCGATTTCAAGGCTGCGTTGCACGACTTCCACAAATCGAAAGCCGGAATGCTAAGCGTGCCAACACTCGACCACTATTATCCGCTGCATTATATCCTCGGCGCCGCAGGCGAGGGCGAAGAGTTGAAGTTTGAATATGAAGAACTGCAAAACGGCTCAATCTCGATGCGCAGTTTT
>CAYPUN010000071.1:0-7211 GCA_964413985.1 uncultured Rickettsia sp.
TTAAATTTTTGGCTCATTTTATCCATGCCCTGCCTTGCTTCTTGCTCTGCTTCTTGTGCCGCACCTTGTTTTTTGGCATAATCGCGAACATCTTGCGTGATTTTCATCGAGCAAAATTTCGGGCCGCACATTGAGCAAAAATGCGCCACTTTGGCGCCTTGTGCCGGCAAAGTCTCATCATGATAGCTCTTTGCGGTCTCTGGGTCAAGAGATAAGTTGAATTGGTCTTCCCAGCGAAACTCAAAACGAGCCTTTGAAAGTTCATCGTCGTGAAGCTTGGCAAGTGCGTTGCCCTTGGCCAGATCGGCCGCGTGAGCCGCGATTTTGTAGGTGATAACACCAACGCGAACGTCTTCTTTGTTTGGCAAACCAAGATGCTCTTTTGGGGTGACATAGCAAAGCATCGCCGTGCCAAACCAGCCAATCATCGCGGCACCAATGGCGCTGGTGATGTGGTCATATCCGGGGGCAATGTCGGTTGTGAGGGGTCCAAGCGTATAAAATGGCGCTTCTTTGCAATATTCGAGCTGCTTTTCCATGTTTTCTTTGATGAGGTGCATCGGCACGTGTCCGGGGCCTTCAATCATAACTTGGCAATCGTGCTTCCATGCAATGTTGGTGAGCTCTCCGAGGGTTTTTAGCTCGCCAAATTGTGCTTCGTCATTGGCGTCGGCAATTGAACCGGGGCGAAGGCCGTCACCAAGCGAGAAGCTGACGTCATATTGGTTCATGATGTGGCAAATTTCTTCAAAATTGGTGTAGAGGAAATTTTCTTTGTGATGCGACAAGCACCATTTTGCCATGATTGATCCGCCGCGCGACACGATGCCCGTAGTGCGATTGGCTGTGAGTGGAACATATTGCAAACGCACGCCAGAGTGAATTGTGAAATAATCGACACCCTGCTGCGCCTGCTCTATCAGCGTGTCGCGGAAGATTTCCCATGTTAGCTCTTCGGCAACGCCGCCAACTTTTTCAAGGGCTTGATAAATTGGCACGGTGCCAACTGGCACTGGGCAGTTGCGGATAATCCATTCGCGGATGTTGTGGATGTTGCGTCCAGTTGAAAGATCCATCAAAGTGTCGGTGCCAAAACGCGTGGCCCAAATCATTTTTTCGACTTCTTCTTCAACGCCGGAAAATATGGCTGAATTGCCAATGTTGGCGTTGATTTTGACCAAGAAATTGCGGCCAATAATCATCGGTTCACTTTCGGGGTGATTGACGTTGTTTGGAATGATGGCGCGGCCCAAGGCGATTTCGTCACGCACAAATTCTGGCGTGATAAATTGCGGAATCTTAGAGCCAAAGGTTTCGCCGCGATATTTTGCTGTTTGCGGATTTTGCTTGAGAAGTTGCTCGCGGTTCATGTTTTCGCGGATCGCCACATATTCCATCTCTTTGGTGACAATGCCTTGGCGCGCATACCAAATTTGCGTTGGCTTTTTGCCAGCTTTGGCGCGCATTGGTTTGAAATTTGACAAATCGAATTCGGGCGCAGATGGCTTGTTTGCTGCGCTCACGCCGTTATCTTCAGGTTTAACTTGACGACCTTCATAAAATTCGACATCGCCGCGCTCCAAAATCCATTTTTCGCGAAGCCTTGGCAGACCTTTGTTCAAGTCGATATTTTGCAGAAAATCTTGATCGGTGAACGGGCCAGACGGATCATAAACCGTAAAATTTTTTGTTTCTGATGTTTCAGAGAGTTGAATTTGGCGCATCGCCACTTTCACATCGGCAAATTTTTCGCTTTGCACATAGATTTTTCTAGAGGCGGGAAGCGGTCCTAGAGTTAGTTTTTTTGTAATTTTTTGCGTTGTCATAATTTGTTCTAGTTTCGTTATTTATGCAATTATAAATCCTTGCAATAATTGCTGCAACTAGAAAACACGCCAACATTGAAATAAAATTATGGCTGAAAAAATGTGCGCCTTTGGCCATTTGATAAAAGCCTAAAATCCAACCAAGCGTTGTGGCTGTAAGCAGTGCGAGATAGCGGTTTTTTGTTGATTCGAGGGCGAAGAACAAGATTAAAAGCGCGAAGCCAGTGACGGCGTGGCCTGCTGGGAAGCATTGGCCTTTTTTTGGTTGTGCAAAATCTTCTGGATATGGCTCGAGGATTTTAATGTGGGGATATTTGCCGTTGTAGATTTCTAGCTGGTTGGGGCAATATATGTTGGTGAATTTTTTGATGTTGCCAACAGTGAGGGGGATGATTGCAAGGCCAAGAAAAATTAGCAAAAATTTGTGGCGGTTTGCGGTTTTGTTTTTGAATTTTGCGGCTGTGAGAGCTAGAATGGCAACGATAAAAATGCCAAGAAGAATTTTTGGCAGTTGATAAAAAATGAATTTTTTTGTGGGCTCGGCGGCGTCAAAAAACCATGTTTTGTTTTCGGGATTAAAAAGATGGGCTTGAATTTTGGTGTCAATATCGCTGTGGTTGAAGAAAGCTAGAGCGACAACGATCAGCAAGATGTTGGCAACTATAATTATGTCTAATTTTTTTAGCATTTTTATTATTTTTTATCGCTTTTCATCAGGCCATTTTCAAAGAAATAGCTCGCACTTTGATAATAAGAAATTGCATGTTCTAAATCAGCCTTATCATAATCAGTTGTAGGCGTTTCAACCGATCCGTTCCAACCGAATTTTTGCAATTTTACATCAAAAACTTTGCTTTCTTTTTTTGGTTTTAGCAAAAATAATTTGTCATTTTTAAAATAACCCACATCGGTGTAGGTGCTTACAAATGAACGGTTGGCGAGGGTTTTTTGGTTGTGAATTATATCAGTTCCAAAAAATTTGCTTTTATAAGAAAGGTTGAGGAAGCCCAGCAGCGTTGGCGCCAGATCAATTTGGCTCATGTTGTTTGCAAAAACTTTTGGCTTGATAATTTTTGGCGCATAAAAAATTGCCGGAATTTGATAGCGCCACAAAGGCACGTCGGTGTTGCCTGCAGAGCCTGCGCAATGATCGGCAACAAACACAAAAATTGTGTTGTCGAACCATTTTTTGCTTTGTGCTTTTTTGATCAATTGGCCAATTGCATAGTCGGTATATTTCACCGCGCCATCGCGACCACTTTTTGACAAAATGTCGATTTTGCCGTCGGGATAGGTGAATGGGCGGTGGTTGGAGGTTGTCATCACAAAGTTGAAAAATGGTTTTTTGGCGGCAAAAGATTCATCAGCTTTGGCAATTGTTTTGTCGAACAAATCTTCGTCAGACACGCCCCACGCGTTCTCAAAGGTGATTTCGTTTTTGGCGAAATTGGCGCGATCAACTATTTCAAAACCGTTATTTTCATAAAAATAATTCATATTGTCAAAATAGCCATAACCACCGTAAACAAAGCGTGCATCATAGCCGCGGGCTTTTAGAGGCGTTGCAAGATTGAATAAATTTTCGTTGTTTGAACGGCGCACAATTGAATTTCCCGGAGTTGGTGGCACAGCCAATGTCAAAGCCTCAAGGCCACGAACAGTGCGGGTTCCTGTTGCTTTTAGGCCAGTGAAAAACAGGCCTTCCTTCGCAATTTTATCCATATTTGGCGCAATGTTATCGGGGTTGCCAAAAGCGCTCATAAAATCGGCGCTGAAGCTTTCAATTGACACAAAAATGATGTTGTATTTTTTTTCTTCACCGCCCGCAAACTGCGCAATTTGGCGCTCTATCGTGTTTTCATCAACAAATTTTGAGCTTGGTTCTTGCTTGGCGATATCGGCGCGAACATTTGCTATTGCTTGCTGCAAGTCAATTGTGGCATAAAGTTGACTGTAGTTTATTTTGTTGTTGCGATAAGCCGAAAACAGCTCATAAATGCCGTTTTTAGTGATTTCGTTGGCATAATTATTTTCTGAAATTTTGCTAATTTTCGTATTGTCAATTGCAAAAAAAGCGGCGCACATCGCAAAAACAAAGGGTGCAACACATTTTGTTTTTTGCAAATAATTTTTCTCTTTAACAATAACAATTTTTTTGTAGGTGAAATAAAAGATCGTTGCCGCAATTGCAAAAATCGCTGCAAGCAGCGCTGTCATTGGATAAGACTCGACAATGTTATGCACAACTTCGGTTGTATAAATCAGATAATCAACAGCGATAAAATTAAATCTTGTTTGAAATTCTTGCCAAAAAGTGATTTCAGCGAAGCAAGAAAAAGTGATGATGGTTAAAAATAAAAAATAAGCGCCACGATTTATTTTTTGATGAAGTGGCGAGTTGAAAATTTTTGCAGGAATCAGCAAATAATAAATTAAAGCTGGCAAGGCAATATAGCCAAGGGTTGCGAGGTCAAAGAAAAATCCAACGAGGTTTATTTTTGCTAGAAGTGCCAGCGAAAAATCAATTTCTTTTCTCTCCCAAACTAAAAAAATAAGGCGTAAAATGAAATTTAGTGATAGAAATATCAACAAAATTTTGCTAAAGGCAGAGTGAAAAATATTTTTCATATGGACAACAAAAATAAAAATTCGAGAGATGCGCGCAAAGATTCACGCTTGGTTTTAACCATTCTATTTACATTTTTTGCGGTGGTTTTTGCAATAAATTTTCTTTATATTTATTTGGCGCAAAAAACTTGGACTGGTGTTTGGACGCAAAATTCTTATCAGAAAGGCTTGGAATATAATAAAACGCTTGAATATGTCAAACACCAAAAAGAGCTGGGTTGGAAATTTGCGATCAAATATGCCAATAGCGCGCCAAATATGGGCGAATTGCAAGTTTGTTTGTTTGACAAAAAAAGTCAAAAAATTGTTGATGCAAAATTGGTGGTGAAAATTGTGCGACCAACGCAGGAGGGTCTTGATTTTTCGCAAAATTTGTTGCCGCAAGATGGATGTTATTTTGCTAGGATAAATTTTCCACTGAAAGGCCAATGGGTGCTTGAGGTACAAGGTTTCAAGGGCGATGATGTTTTGCAAGAAGTAAAAAAATACGTGGTGCAATAAAAAAAACACAACGCGAATATGAGACACGAATATACAACACTCAAAAATAGTTTTTCAAAAAATTTTTATTATTTCTTGAGGAGTATTATTTGTTTATAGCAAGTGGTATAGCCCTTAGACGCGACTGGCCACGCTTGGAGCGCCTAAGGGCTATACCACTTGCTATAAACAAATAATACTCCTCAAGAAATAATTCCATATATTGCAAATCCCACAATTTTTCTTGCAATTTTTCGATCACTGCCTTACACCATGATTTGTGGGTTGTGATTGCGATTATTTAAAATATTGAATGTAATGCCAGAACTAAATTGTAGTGACCTAGAAAAATCAGCTTTTCGCATCAGAAATTATATCACCAAAACCCCCATCATCACCAACAAAATTCTTGACGAAAAAATCGGTGCGCAAGTTTTTTTCAAATGTGAAAATCTGCAAAAAACCTTCTCCTTCAAGGCTCGCGGCGTGTTTAACGCTCTTTTGGCTTATCGCGAAAAACATGGCGAATTGCCAAAAAAGGTTGTGGCTGTAAGCTCGGGCAACCATGGTCAAGCTTTGGCTTATGCCTGCAAATTGCTTGGAGTGCCTGCTTTGGTTTATATGGCAAAGAGCACGTCGCAGCTTAAGGTGTCTATGACGAAGGCCAATGGCGCCGAAGTTATTTTGTGCGAAAAAAGATCGCAAGCCAATGAACTTGCAGCAAAAAAAGCTGATGATGGCTATTTTTTTATACACCCATCTGACCATGATGATGTGATTGCCGGACAAGGCACAGCCTGCCTTGAAGCCCTTCACGAAATTGGTGAAGTTGAGGCAATTTTTGCACCTTGTGGCGGTGGCGGCTTGGTTGTTGGCTCGCTTATTGCCGCTTCGGAGCTTTCAAAAAATGCTGCGATATATGGCTGCGAGCCATTGAACGCCAACGATGCAGCGCGTTCTTTGCGTGATGGCAAAATTTTTGCTTTTCCAGATTCTCCCGAAACAATTGCCGATGGAGCCAGAACCCTCGCGGTTTCAGAGCTTTGCTTTGGCTATCTCAAAAAAACTGCCGGCATTTTAGAAATTTCTGAAGAAGATATTTTGCACTGGCAAAAAGAATTTGGCGCGGCTACAAGTTCTTTGATCGAACCAACTTCGGCCCTTGCTGTTGCTGGTGCGGCGCAATATATAAAAAATCATCCAGAAAAAAAAGGTGCAAAAATTCTTGTAATTATTTCTGGCGGAAACACTGAAAGAAAATAAATTTGATGTGATGCAAAGCCAATCCAAAAGCCACTCCAGCGTTAATTTGTGTGTGCATTGCCAAAACAAAATTGCTGCGTCAAATGCAAAAAATTCGGCGCAATTTTGTTGCTCCGGCTGCGAGATGGCCTATCAAATAATCAACAAACTCGGGCTTGGAAACTATTATCAGATGCGTGCAATTGATGATAAAACACGAAAATTGAAGCCCGAAATTGAACAAGAAATTAGCATTGCTGAATTTGTAAATTGCGCTGATGGTGTCAATAGTATATTGCTGGCAATTGACGGCCTGCACTGCGCCGCCTGTGTTTGGCTGATTGAAACTGTGTTGCAAAAACAGCCCAAAGTTTTGCTGGCGCGCGTGAATTTGTCAAAAAAATATTTGTTGCTAAAGTGGCGCGGAGCCAGAGAAGACGGCGATCAGCTGGTTGGTCTGATTCACGAACTTGGCTATAAACTTTTTCCTTTTGATGAAAAAATTTTGCAAGAGGAAGAAAAAAAATATAACGACCAACTGTTCAAATGCCTTGCTGTTGCTGGTTTTGGCGCGGGCAATGTGATGCTGTTTTCTTTTATTTTGTGGTTTTCTGATTTGACAAAAATTGGTCAGGCGACAATTGATTTTATGCATTTTTTTTCGGCGTTGATCGCCCTTCCCGTTATCATTTATGCGGCGCGGCCGTTTTTTGCCTCGGCTCTTTTGGCGCTGAAAGCGCGGCGCATGAATATGGATTTGACGATTTCGGTGGCAATTTTTTTGGCCTGCGTGGTCAGCTTGCTTGAGTCGTTTCAAAGCGCCAAACATGTTTATTTTGACTCGGCGGTGATGCTGATTTTCTTTTTGCTGATTGGTCGATACCTTGATTTTAAAGCCCGCAAAAAGGCTTTTGCAATTGCCACCGAATTTTCTTTGCTGGCCGCAAACTATGCCAGACAAGTGCTTGAGGACGGTTCGATAAAAATTATTGCTAGCAAAGATATTGCCAAAGACATGATTTTGCTGGCTGTGGC
>CAYPUN010000072.1:0-7130 GCA_964413985.1 uncultured Rickettsia sp.
AATGGCTTTTCTAACATCTTCCAAGGCATTTGTTCTAGGCTTTAAATCAATTTCGATTAACTTTGTTTGAATTAAGCCTTTATTTTAGAGGTCTGAGAAACTTGCTAGCGGTCTTCAATGTCCGAATTGGTGGAGTTTGAATTAAGCCTTTATTTTAGAGGTCTGAGAAACTTTGCTGAATCGTCCATCTATTTTCTATTAACTGTTTGAATTAAGCCTTTATTTTAGAGGTCTGAGAAACTGGAATCGGGAGAAAACACCCACACCCTAGTAGTTTGAATTAAGCCTTTATTTTAGAGGTCTGAGAAACCGATGGGAGAGAGCAATTAGATCGACATTGTGGTTTGAATTAAGCCTTTATTTTAGAGGTCCGAGAAACTTAATTTACCCACAAGTTGCGGGCAAATATTAGCCCAAAAACCGCGTACAGAATTTATCCACCAAGCTGGTGGATAAATCTAGGATTAAATTTTACGATGATTCTGCTGTTGATTTAAAGCAACAGCCACACCACCCTCAATCGCCGCACCAGAAACACCACCCACACCAGCACCGCCCTCAACCCTAACACGCTTTGCACTCCACTCTGGCCCACCTTCCCTTTGCATAAACTGCACCAAATGCGGCATATGCCTCAAAGCAACATCAATAGGTGTTTCGTCAAATTTATTTTCAACTTTAAAATTAGCCTCTTTGCCAACCGCATCAATAATCAAACGCAAACCATAAACCGTCTCGCCCCACCTATTAACCATATTCACCCTGCCACCAAAATTTGCTATCGACCCTTGAGCAGCCAAGTGTAAAGGCGAATTGCCATCATCATCCATAGAATAATTGCAAAGGCTATTATTTATCGCGCTACGAATATGCTGCACATTGCCAAGCCTTATGCCTCTAGCAATTGCATAAGATGAATCTCTGTCAACCTTAAGCATCTCATCCTCGAAAACTTTTCTCACCTCATGATTTTTTGAAAATTCTCTAGTTATCATTGAAGTGGGCGTCTTGCCATCAGCATTATATCGATCATCATTAACATCCGCCCCAAAGGCAAACAACAACTTCACAACATCCGCTCTGCCACCTTGAATAGCAAGATGCAGAGGTGTATTTTTCTTTTCGTCAATTATAGTTCTTGGCGTCACAATTTTTAACTCCAAAAACTCTCGAACAACTTTTAAATTTCCTGCTTTAACCGCTTGCACAAATCGCGCATGATTTTCTTTTTCTTCTTCCAGAAAATTTTTTACACCGCCGCGAGCCCCATCAAAAACACCTTCACCCAAATTATTTTTTTCATATAAATTGGCGCCATTATCAAGCATGATCATCATATTTTCAAAATCGCCTTCCTTTGCCAAAACAAGCAATGGCGTGTTTCCACACTCATCAATGCGAGCATTTGCCAAGCCATCAACAGCCAAGCCATAAACAATCTCTTTGTCGCGCTTCTTGATTTTTGCCTCCGCTTTATCTTTTGCCCTTATGATAAATTTTTTGTGCAGAGTTTTTATTCCCGCCAAAGCTATACCTAAGTCGTGGATTTTTGCTTCCATATCCCGATCTTCATCTTGAGATTCAGAATCATCTTCTTGCCCAGCAGCTTCCCGCCCAACATCACTTCCAGCAACAACTCCTGCAGCATCTCCATCGTTATCAAACAACACTCCGCCAAAATTTGGTGCCGCGGTCGTTGACAAAAAACTACCCACGTCAAACTGCCGCAATTCATCATCCGCAGCAGGCATTTGCGCAGCTTCAGCCGCAAAACTTTCCACCACATCTGGCGATGCCACTGGAGTTAAAAGCTCTCCCAACTCTTCAAGCAACCTTTCTTTCATCGATTGATTTTTTTGCTTTTCAAATCTCGATTTTACTTTTTCTGCAACTTCAAAAACATCCAGCCCATTTTCATTTTTAGCATAAATATTGGCACCCAATTTTACAAAAAGCGCAATCGCCTCATAGTTAAAAATCTGAGCCGCAACATGCAAAGGCGTATCTCCAGATTTATTTTTGCAATCAAGTTTATGCTCCAAAAATATCGCCACCAAATCTTGAAAAAACAACAAATCTTCTTCATCATTTTGCGCAATCAAATGCAGGCAATTATTGCCGTCATTATCAACATCTGCAATATCAACATCTTTGCGCTCCAGCAATCTTTTGACAACACCAACCTTGCCAAGAAGCACCGCTTTTAAAAGCGGTGTTCTGCCATTTTCATCCCTTTCTTTAAAATCATAAACATGTCCATTTAGCACCATGCAAGCCTCGATTTCCTCTTCAAGCACCCCAGAACTATCAATCAACTCATTTAAAGATTTTATTTTAGAAAGAAATTCTAGCGACCCAGATTGCAGGTCTGAAAGGCGCAATGACCTTGGCAACAGTTTTGACATGTTATTAAATTAAATTTTTAACAACACTTTCTAAGTGCCAAAAAATTATTTGCAAATATATATCTCGATTCATCTATAAAAAAATTTGCACAACCCATTTAAGAACGGCCATTTTCTGGACTAAAAAATTTAAACTGCTCATTTTTATCAGTCTCAATCTTTGGACCCTTCACAATAGAATCAGGATCTTTAACCTCAACTTCCTCTTCTGTCTTCACTCGCTTCCTCACCTTATTCCCTCTCTTCGCCTCCCCATTCTTTGCCCCATCTTTCTTCGCTCTCTTAATCCTCAAATCTTCCTGATACTTTGGATCGCGCCTCATAATCGCCTTGTTCATCAAATTCACCAAATCTACAAAACCATTACCCCCAGCCATATCAAGTGGTGTCAAACCATGAGCATTCTTTTTTTGAAAATTAATTGCAAGAAGTGGAACCTTGTCAAGAATTTTCTGCGCAACAGAAACCGGATTACCGCAATCAAGCCAACGATCTCGAGCCACAATTGGATTGCTTTGGGCCACTATATGAAAAACCTCATTGTCATCTTCGTCAAGAGCCGTGTTATACATTTTTTTATCAATCACTTCATTGATATAAACCATATCTCCAAGCCTGATGCCTCGCGCAATATTATAAAAATCGCCCTTGCGATTTATTGGCACACCATTTTCATCGGTGTCGTTTGCCATTTTTTCCAATTCAGCCTCAAAAGCTTGAGAGATAGGCCCTTTATCATCAAAAGAATCAACAATCATTTCTGGAGTTTGAAAATTAGAATCAAATCTCTCATCAATTTTTGCACCCAAAAAAAATAATAAATTTGCCATTCGAACGTTTTTTCTCTTTGCCACCAAATGCATGGCTGTATTGCGCTCTTCGTCAAGAACCGTGTCTTTGGTTATCCCGTTATTAAAAAGCTGTTTCACTGTTTTTAAATTTCCCGCCTCCACTGCTTGCACAAATTCTTCGTGCAATGATTTTTCATCATCAAGCATTGGTCTAAATTTTTCACTAGCAACCTCATAAGCCGTTTGACCAAGAGCATTCTTAGCATAAAGATTAGCCCCATTATCAAGAAGAAACAGCACACATCCCCAATCTTTAGACTGAACAGCAAAATACAAAGGTGTATTGCCCGAAACATCAAGCTTTTCATTAATCATCAAACCCTCAAGTGCAAACTCGGTCATAACTTGATAATCAGTCGACTGCATCGCCTTCAGAAGCTTGCCATGATGTAATCTTCTCAATTCAAGCTCAGAATAAATAAGCTGTTTTTTCAAGCCCTCATGTCTTTGTCCGGCAGAAATTTGAGCACCTGAATTTAAGGCACGCAAGGCGGCGTCAGAAGCTGATTTAGATATATCAAGAGCACTCAACCCCGCTGCATTTTTTTCATATATATTTGCGCCAAAACTAATTAAAATCTCTGCCATTTTAGAATTAAAATGCAAAGCCGCTAGATGAATAGGCTTGTCTTGCGCATTATTTTTAACATCGAGTTTTGCACCACCAACAAGAAGCATGTTTGTCAACTCTTCAAAATCCTCTCCATCGCAATTTTGCACCGTGCAGGCTATATGCAAGCAACCATTGCCCTCATTATCAACGTCGCGGCAATTTCCAATTCCAAAATCAATCAAGCCCTTCACGATACCAACTTTTCCCAAGCGAACAGCCTCTAGAAGCAAAGTTCTGCCATGCTCATCACGCGCAGCAAGATCAAAATCTTTACGATGATCGCAAATATAATCAACAACATCCTCTTCTTCAAAATCAGACGCAATCAGCTGATGCAAGGTGCCTTCAAATTTAGAAATAGCGATAACTTCTTCTTGCTCGGAACCTTCTTGCTGCTCGCGATTCTCAACATCCTGAGAATGCTCAGAAAACTCAAAATCCTCAGAATCACTTTCGCTAGAACCACTTTGAGCAACGGGCGATCTCGACATAAGATAATTTATTTAGTTATTTCCAGCTTTTCATTTTTTGCACTAATACTCACAGCATCACCTTCCACAATTTCGCCGCGCAAAATTTTCTCCGCCAAAATATTTTCGATTTCTTTTTGAATCACGCGCTTCAGTGGCCGCGCGCCATAAGCCGAATCATAACCCTTCGCCGCCAAATAAGCCTTTGCAGTTTTGTCAAGTTGCAACGACATATTTTTCTGCACCAACCTCTTGGCAAGCCTTGAAAACTGCACCTCGACAATGGCCTCCATATTTTTGCGACTCAAGCGATTGAACAAAATTATCTCATCCAAACGATTTATAAACTCAGGACGAAAATGCTCCCGCACCGCTTCCATCACCTGTTGCACCAATTTTGCTTTGTCAAAATTTTCATCATCCTCATCAACTTCGCTCAAAAATTTTGAACCCAAATTTGAAGTGAGAATAATTATCGTGTTAGCAAAATTTACAACATGGCCTTGCGAATCAGTCAAACGGCCATCATCCAGCACTTGCAACAGCACGTTAAAAATATCGTGATGCGCTTTTTCAACTTCGTCAAACAAAATAACTTGATATGGCCTGCGTCTTACAGCCTCAGTCAACACACCACCTTGCTCAAAACCAACATATCCGGGAGGAGCACCAATCAACCTTGCAACCGAGTGCTTCTCCATAAATTCTGACATGTCAATTCTAAGCATCGCCGACTCATCATCAAAAATAAATTCCGCCAACGCTTTGCACAATTCTGTTTTACCAACTCCCGTTGGCCCCAAAAACAAAAACGAACCAATCGGACGATTTGCATCTTGCAACCCCGCACGCGACCTGCGCACAGCATTGCCAATTGCAGTCAGCGCCTCTTCTTGCCCAACAACTCGCGAGCGCAAAAATTCCTCAATCTTCAACAATTTTTCTTTCTCGCCCGACATAATTCTATCCGCTGGAATTCCCGTAACCTTCGCCACAATATGCGCAATGTCATCCTCAGTCACCGACTCGCGTGCAAGGCTTGCCGAGGTTTGCGCCTCAAGCTGCGACAGCTCTTTTTCAAGCGCCGGAATTGCACCATAAGTCAACTCCCCCGCCTTCGCCAAATTGCCCTCGCGCTGCGCCTTTTCAAGCTCGAAGCGCGTTTGATCCAACTTAGTTTTCAACTCATTAGCCTTGTTCATCTTCGATTTTTCGGCCATCCAAAGCGAAGTCATCTCGGCAGATTTTTTTTCCAAAATTTCAAGCTCGCCGCTCAGCGCCTTCAAACGCTGCTTCGAAGCCGAGTCATCTTCTTTTTTCAAAGCCTCTTGCTCAATTTTCAATTGAATTATTTTGCGATCAGTTTCGTCAAGTTCACTTGGTTTGCTTTCAATCTCAATCTTCAACGCTGACGCGGCCTCATCAATCAAATCAATTGCTTTATCTGGCAAAAAGCGATCAGTGATATAGCGGTTCGACATAACGGCCGCAGCCACCAACGCACTATCCTTAATTTTTATACCATGATGCACTTCATATTTTTCTTTAATCCCACGCAAAATCGAAATAGTATCTTCAACGCTTGGCTCCTCTGTATATATCGGCTGAAAGCGACGCGTCAAAGCCGCATCTTTTTCAATATATTGACGATATTCATCAAGAGTTGTCGCACCAATGCAATGCAGCGTGCCGCGCGCCAAAGCCGGCTTCAACAAGTTTGATGCATCCATCGCACCTTCAGTTTTGCCCGCACCAATCAACAAATGCAATTCGTCAATAAACAAAATCACGTCATCATTGCCCTCAACCTCTTTGAGCACCGCTTTCAAGCGTTCTTCAAACTCGCCACGAAATTTTGCACCAGCAATCAATGCTCCCATGTCAAGCGACATCAGCTTGCGCCCCTTAAGGCCTTCTGGCACATCACCATTCACAATACGTTGCGCCAAAGCCTCAACAATGGCGGTTTTGCCCACTCCGGGCGCACCAATCAACACTGGATTATTTTTCGTGCGCCTTGACAAAACCTGCATCGAGCGGCGAATTTCCTCATCGCGCCCAATCACGGGATCGATTTTCCCCTCACGCGCTTTTTTGGTCAAGTCAATTGCATATTTCTCCAAAGCCTGATAATTGCCCTCCGCCGTAGCGCTATCGGCAGTTTTTCCTGCGCGAATTTGCTCAATTGCACCACGAAGCGAAGCCACCGAAACCCCCGCCATTCTAAGCGCCACAGCCGCCTCG
This sequence comes from uncultured Rickettsia sp., assembly GCA_964413985.1. GTDB lineage: Bacteria > Pseudomonadota > Alphaproteobacteria > Rickettsiales > UBA1997 > CAMCFD01. The sequence continues at coordinate 6,584 of CAYPUN010000072.1, forward strand.
TTTTTCTCATCCTCCAAAATCGCCTGCAAAAAACGCTCAATCGTCACAAACGAATCTTTATTTTGATCGGCCAATTTCTCCGCCAAAATCATAATACGCGCCAACTCCTGCGAAATTGAAAGACTTCCCGCACCAGATCCCTCAACGCTTGGCACCTTAGTCAGCGAAGCCTGATTCTCAAGCCGCGCCATCTGCGCATTGCCGCTGCAAAGATTAATCAATTTCTCCACCAAACGCTCCGAATCATCAAGCATCACAGCCAGCAAATGCTGCGGCAACAATTTTTGATGCCCACTTCCCAAAGCCAATGTTTGCGCACTCTGCATCATTGACCGCATCTTTTCTGTATATCTTTCTATATTCATACTAATTAAAAATTACATTAAGAGCGAGTTATTCGTCGCCAAGCTTTGGGCTTCTGGGTGGCGAAAGCCGACCAGCAACTGGAGATCCAACCCTTTCTCTCTTTGGTTGCTGCTCATCACCGGGGGTTTGTTGCTGTTGCTGTTGCTGTTGCTGTTGCTGTTGCTGTTGCTGTTGCTGTTGC
>CAYPUN010000073.1:0-6964 GCA_964413985.1 uncultured Rickettsia sp.
AGCTTGGCGCGAGGTTTTGACATTGAAGGCGAGCCTGATGAGGGCTCGCCTTTTTTTATTGCGGCGAAGGAGTTAGATTTAAATTTTTTATTGTAAGCGGCTTTGAAGAAGCTTCAGAGCTAGATGATGAAGGTGCTTTGGTGATTAAATTTGGAAATTTATCCATCAAAGTTTTAGAAACCTCCTCATCAATAACCCCTCCAAATACCAAAGAAAAAATACTAAAAGATTCAAGATCCACGCCTTTTGCACCAAGAAAATCTACGCATTTTTTATAAAATTCAACTTGCGCTGCGCGCTTTTGCTCCAAGTTTTCAACAGAAATTCCACACTCTAAATATTTTCTAAATATTTCACAAATAGCAGCAGATCTAAAATCATCTTCATCGCCAAGCTCTTCACCATCTTTAAGTTGAAAAACTTTTTTTATAGATTTGATAATTTTGTCAGCGCTGCAAGGCTTTGAATAAGGCTCTTCCAGCCATTTGCAATAAAAATCAGAAATTATAATAGCAGTAGTGTTTTTTAATTCTGGATGCTGAATTTGTTGCGCAACTTCTTCAATTTGCAACAAATTTATTCCACCAAACTCGCTCGCCTTCTTAAAAAACACAGTAGCGGGGATTAATTTTTGATCTCGCGATCTCTTGTCATCAAATAATACATTTGCACAAATATCAATAAATTTCAATTGGTCATTTTCCAATTGAGGATATTTAGCAATTTTTTTTCTCAATTCATTTGCAACCTCAAAAACAAATTCAGCCGTCAAAACAAAGGCCTCTGAAGCCTCTAAAATATCCCCACCTTTGTGAATTGCCTCAATATGAGGCCTGATAGCTTTTTTAATTTCATCTTCAATTGTATATTGTAAATGATTTCGATTGTAATTTTCTTCATCAGCTTGAATTGCTCTTAAAAAAATCGCAAAAAGATTTTTAACGAATTGCTCCTGATCTTGCTGATTCTGCCCCTGATTCCCTTCCATAAATTTTATAAAAAATTAATAACAACCGCAACTTACAACCAACAAAAACAAAATCAATATTTTGATAAGATTAAAAAAAACTTACAAAGCATGAATGGACATTTAATTTTGTATAAATTATATCCTTATAAACAAAAGGCTAAACTAAATTAATAATTATATGGACAGAGCTTTTAAAGCTTTATCGCTAAAGGCTGCCAAAGCAAAGGGCGAACTTTTAAAACCAACCACCCCGGACGTGTCGCTGGTCAGCACCCTCGCCTTCACAAGAAAAATTGGCGATGTTTTGGCGCAATTTGCGGATTATAAAAAATCTGGCGAAAAAAATATCAACTCAACTTTGGTTTTGACTTCCAACAATCCAGCTGTGACAGATTTGCCAAAAGTTGCAATTTTTGCGCAAGAAGGTTGGAATTTTCCGTCGCTTGTTTTTGATGATTCTGTGCGATTTATCGGCTATTGGCCTGCAGATATTGGCAGTGATGGCTATGATTTTAGTCGCGAACTTGAAACCAGCCAAGAAAGAACGCGCGACATCAGCACCAGTCTTGGCGCATTTCGCGAAAAAAGAACCATTGCCTCGGCGATAGAAAAAATACAAGAGCTGCAAAAATCATCAAAATCTTTGGCTGGAAATATAAAATACGACTCCGAATTCTCTGAAACAAAACATACTGGCTATAAAAATAAAGATGGACGCGAAATTGTTGAGTTTATTGAGGAAAATAAAAAAACTCGTTTGCATGCGAGGCGGCAAATAAAAATAGAATCAACCAGCCACAATGAATGTCACATTCGCGCAAAAATTCACAACATCCGCGAAGTTTGCATTACAGAAGAACAAGACAAAAGCAAAGATTTGTTTGTAAAATATCAAGCCATAAAACTTGCCGAAGAAATTGATCAAAAAAAACAAGAGGCATTAGCAAATCCTGAAATTTTCCAAAAATTAGTTGAGTTTGAAGAAGATAATCAAAAATTTATTGACGAAAAAATTGCTTTTATAGAGGATAAATTAAGAAAATATAAAAATGACTCGCGATCAATATCAAAAAGGCCCGATACTGCAATTGAAAATCAAGATTTGACTGATGCTTTTAAAAGAAAAAGTGATAAATATGAAGATTTTATAGATTCGCCAGAAAACCGCAAAATATGGCTTGCAAAAAATATAAGCAAACTAGAATTTGATTTAAAAAGTTTAAAAAAAGAAGCGAAAAAATTACCAAAAAACCCAAAAGAATTAGCGAAAAAAATTACAGAAAAATTGTCGCAACCAACTAAAGTTACTGTATATTCTAAAAATAGATGCACTTTTACAGATTTAGAAATTAGTCGTCCAAAACTTATTTTTGACATAAAAAAATTGGCAGCGACCAAGCAAGCCATGCTATACACAATGGCCCTTGGCCAATTTAGTGATAAAGATTTTCAAGAAATAGTTTTTTATAATCCAAGTCTTAGTGATGAGCAAAAAATGAATTTGATGCATCATGTTGATGTTGGCAAACATGGCGCCACCACGGTTGCAAATGCTGCAATTATGAGAGGAAATTTGCGACTCTTGCAAAGATTGATCTCAGAATCTCCGATCTTAAAAAAATCAATAAATTCTAGCGTCACAGAAGGAGATGAGACGCTGCTTATCAGCGCAATCAAATATGGCCAAAAAGAAATTTTTGATTTCTTAATGCGCGAGAGAGAATTGCTAGATCTAACCACTCCAGAAAACAAATTTGCACTGATGAACGCGGCGCGGTTTGGCCAAACAGAAATGGCAATGGAGCTTTTGGCAACAGCCCCTGAAATGCTTGAATTTCAACATCCCAGCACCAAAAAAACAGCCCTCAACATTGCAATTGAAAGCGGCAATTTAGATTTGGCAGCAAAATTTTTGCCCTCAATGACAGATCTATCTTATCTAGATTATAAAGGCAGAAACCTGTTGCACGTTGCTTGTGAAAGCAAAAAAGATAGCGGCGATCTTTTAGAAAAGCTGATTGAAAGAATGGATGAAAGATCTCTACCATCTCTTTTAAATTCACCAGATGGAGGGAGCGAAACACCTTTGTTTAAAGCTGTTAAACGCGGCAATCTTGGCGCAGCGCAAGTTTTACATGCGCATAAATGTAGCGATAAATATTTATATTTGGCAGCTGGACAAACTCGCAATCTTGAAGTTATAAAATTTTGTTTAGATCTAGATCCTTCGCTAGAAAATCAAATGAAAATTTTAAGAACTGCTGCAAAAGCTGATAATAAAGATGTGGTGGAATATTTGCTCAACGCCAACGAGTCTTTGCTTACTGAAAAAATTCCTGACAGCATTCTAAAGCGAGGAATTCCAGGTGGTGCGACGATAGTTGAATATGCGCTGCTTGGCGACAATCCTAGGATAGCAAAATTTTTGCTCAAACAATTGGAGCAAAGAGATTCTGCAAATCCGGCTACAGCTCCAAAATTAACAGAAATGCAGAGAGTTTTCCCTCACGTAAAAAATAAAGAAATCAAGCAATTGGTGGAAGAGCATTTTATTAAAGCGGATAGAGCCACTGCGCTTGATGGTGGTGCGGCGGCGGCAAGGAGGTTTTAAGGAACACTAGCAACATGAAGCGCTGATTTCAAAATAAACAAGCTTATTTTCTTTCACAGTTGAAGTAATAAGGTGCGATTTTTGTAAACTTTGCGAATAAGTCAGCGAAGCATTAAAATAGCGACTTTCAAAAATTGTTTTCACGCCCGCACCAGACAATCTGCCGTCAGTGCCATTAAATTTATTTCTAACATAACCAAAATCATAAAATGGTTCGAGCTTCAATCGATTAAGATAAGCCAGATTTTTTTGGAAGAAATTTTGCAAATCTGTATTTGCGCTTGGATTTTGATTTGCACCAGAGCCTTGATTTTGCTTGCCAAAAAAAGGCAAAATCAACGACCCGATATTAAAATTTGCTTTGTTACGAAAATAATATCCACTATCCCCCGTAATATAACTTTCACGAAATCCACGCACCGAATAATAACCCCCAACCGAGAACTGCTCTGACCCAAACAATGTTTGCTTGGCAAATTGACTATCCATTTCTGTCGACAAAATCACCGGCGCATTAATTTTTGGAATCGTCAATCTTTTAGAAATATTTGCATAAAGTTTAAAAACTTCAAACTGCGCTTTTTGGGTTGTCACCGAAGAACTTGTCGCATCTTGCTTAGCATTAAGAATCTTCAAACCCCTTGAATATGAAGGCTTCAGATATATATTTGTTGTGTCATTTATATAAGAAGAAATTGTAAATCCAACATTTGCAATTGTTAATTTTCTTTCTGAATTTGTTTGCTTTTCACCAGCTTGATAGCTGGCCGATTCTTTTTCAGTTAAAGAAAAATTGGTTGTTAAACGCAAGTTTGATTTGTTGAGCAAAACTCTTTCAAGACCAAATTTATTTTGCTTAGAATAGCCTGTATAGCTTACTTGCGCCCTGCTTACTGGAATCATGCCTTTAAATTCAGAATGCACATAATCATAAGAAAATGTGCTATATTTAAATGGAATTGACAAGCTGCTTGAGAATGCTTTCAGCTCCTTCACTTGGCTGTCATCGTTCAAATTTGTGGTGTAGTTTAAATTCAAATTGTCATTCAAAAATAACAAATTATCAAAGTTTGAAGAAAAATTCGTGCGCTGCACACCCGTGAATTTGTTGCCCAGATTGTCTTTGCTGATAGTTGCGCGCGCCGGAAATTTTTTGTTGTTGTCGATCACAATTTTGCTATCACCACTGACACTTCCCGGTTCAATTTTCATCACCGCCGAATTTGAGCGCAAGCGGTTGATTTGATACATTCCTTGGTTGATATCATTGATGTTGAGCACCTCGCCTTCTGCATCACCAAAGGCCATAAATTCTTGCATTTTTTCAACAACACGATCTCTTCCAAGCGAAATTTTTTCAATTTTCCCTTCAATAATTTGCAGCTCAAAAATTCCATTTTGCAAATTTTGCTTTGGCACTTTCACCTGCGTGGTCACATATCCTGCGCCTTGATAATAGTCATTCACCGCTTTTATAATGTCAGCCAAAACATCAGCCTGTATACATTTGCCAACAAACGGCGCCGCAATTTTTCTCTTGCGAAATGACGAAAGAGATTTGGCATCAATCAATTTTATTTCTTTGATAGGAAAGCATGCGGATGGGCTGCCAGAAACGCTTGGCTGCGGTTTATCATTTTCGTTTTCTTCCTTTTTTTTGCGCTGACGTTCTTTTTCAATTGCCTCAAATTCTGCGTCGCGCTTTTTTTCTTCGAGAATGTTTTGTTGATTGCGCGTGATCCAGTCTTGTTGGGTGGTGATGTCTTGGGGTTGTTGCTGGGCTGAGGCTGCGCGGGTGAAGGTTAGGAAGATGATGCAGACAAGAGCAATAGACTTGCAGGCGTTAGTAATTTTTTGATTAAACATAATGATTTTATTATGGCTTTAAAATAACCCCAACCAACCCCAAAACCTCAGTAATTTTATCCTCATCTATTTTCGCAATAAGCTTCGCTTTTCTTTCTTTCCAATCAAGATTTCTTATGTGATCAGCCAAAATTGCACCGCTAATTTTTTGATGATTAATCACAACTTCAAACGGATAGCCCTTGATTTTGCTGGTTATAGGACACATGATAGCAAGACCATGTTTGTTATATTCTTTTTTTGATATAGTCAGCGCCGGTCTAACTTTAGCAATTTCCTTACCTTTTTGCGGCTCAAAATTAATCCAAACAATGTCACCCCGATTTGGAATATATCCCGCTTTATTTTTCTTGTTCATATTTTTATTTTTTGTGGTGAAATAATTTACCAAATTTCTTTGCCAACGCAGTCTGCGTTTATAAAATCATCGTGATGCTGATTTTTTTTGGTAATTTTTTTTGTTAAGGTTTTAAGATCGGTATTATTCATTATGTCTAAAAAAGTAGGATGAGTTTTGCTAGATTTTTTAATGATGATTTCTTTCGCTTTTTCATCAAAACTTATAGAAACTTTTGAGCCATCGATAAGATGAAGGCGGCTTCTGATTTCCTTTGGAATCCTGATGCCAAGGCTATTTCCCCATTGTTTTGTTTCTGATATTATGTGTCGTGATTTCATTTTGTGTTTTTGATGGATTTCTTATGGATTGCTTTAGCAATAAAGTTATATGTATATATGTTAGTATATACGTATAATAAATCAAGAAAAACAATTGTTATTGATTTGCATCAAGTAGCTGATTTATTAAAATATTCGTCGCTTGAAGTTTTAGAGATTCAGTTATGGAATCACCGTTAAGTGCAGATTGAGCTGCAACGCTAGTGGTTGTTGATACTGTCGATCTCACTAACGCATTTCCAAAACTATTGCCAAGATCAGCTAAACTAGTTATCTGCGCTGGAGCTGATGAAGCTGGAGCAATATATCCTCCAACTTCTAAACCCTTCATAGCGCCTGCAGTCAATGCTGCAGCAGCTGCAGAGATTGCAATGTTTCTTAGAGAATCACTTGAAGTTGTGTCTTTTAAGGCTTGGCCAATGTTGCCGCCGTTGTTTACTGTAGATACTGCAAAAGTTGCTGCAGTTGTTGTTATGGCGGCGGCGGTACCTACAGCAACCATTGTTCCAGCAGTCGTTAAAGCACCAGCACTTGTAACCAAACCCGCAGATCCAGCAACCACTGTGCCAGCCGCACCCGCAGTAGCCACTGTAGCAGCAACTGCGGCAACAACTATCACCGCAGTTCCAGCGCCTGTCATGCCGCCGTTGCGAGAATTCCATGAATCGTGAATTTCTGTTAAAGGGTTGAAGAGAACTCCGCCAGTTATGGTTGTTTCGCCTGTGTGAATTGAAGAAGAGGTTGTTGAGACTGGAGAATTATCTGCAATTGTAAACAACTTCGCATCAGAGTTTGTTGCAATATTATTGTTTACTGGAACCACAACTTCTGCAGGGTTT
>CAYPUN010000074.1:0-6959 GCA_964413985.1 uncultured Rickettsia sp.
CTTTTTTTAAGGCGACGAGCCTTAAAAAAAGGTTGCCGTAGGGGCCATGTGAATAGCTGCGCGGTTAATTTTTAAATATGGCAATTCCTCCTTCAAATAAAACTATATTTTTACGAAAATTTATTTTAAGATTAAAAAAACTCTAATAAATTTAATTTTACTTAAAAATGAAAAAAAGAAATAAAATCGCATTGATCGGCGCAGGCAATATTGGCGGCACTTTGGCTCATTTGGCTGGTTTAAAAAATCTTGGTGATGTGGTGATGTTTGACGTTGCAAGCGGCACTGCAAAAGGCAAAGCGCTTGATATTGAACAATCTTCTGTTGTTGAAGGATATGATTCTGCCATGATTGGCACTGATTCTTACGCCGATATTGAAGGCGCTGATGTTGTGATTGTGACTGCGGGCATTGCGCGCAAACCTGGTATGAGCCGCGACGATTTGATGAACACCAACGTTGGCATCATCAAAACCGTTGCTGAGGGCATCAAAAAACATGCTCCAAACGCGTTTGTGATTGTGATCACCAACCCGCTTGACGCCATGGTTTATGTGATGCAAAAAGTTTCTGGACTTCCTGCAAACAAAGTTGTTGGCATGGCTGGAGTGCTTGATTCTGCTCGCTTTGGGCTGTTTTTGGCACGCGAATTTAACGTTTCAGTTGAAGATGTAAAATCATTTGTGCTTGGCGGACATGGCGACACGATGGTGCCGTTGGTGCGCTATTCTTCTGTTGCCGGTATTCCAATTCCAGATTTGATCGAGATGAACTGGACCACAAAAACCAAGATCGACGAAATTGTACAAAGAACCCGCGATGGCGGTGCTGAAATTGTAAAACTTCTTGGCAATGGCTCGGCCTTTTATGCGCCTGCCACATCAGCAATTGCAATGGCCGAAAGCTATTTGCTTGATAAGAGAAAAATTCTTCCAGTTGCGGCACATTTAAGCGGCGAATATGGCGTGAACGGCCTATATATCGGCGTTCCGGCAGTTATTGGCAAAAATGGTGTTGAAAAAATTGTTGAAGTAAAATTGAATTCGCAAGAATTGACGATGTTTAATCGCTCAGTTGAAGCAGTGAAAAAATTAATTTCTGAAACTGGCGTTTAGGCGCTCAAAATAAGGGCCGATGGCTATTACAGAACTCAAAAAAAATCGTCTGATTTTTGTCTATTTTGTAATTCTTAGCATTTTTGTCGCCATAATTTTGCGTCTGTTTTTTTTGTCAGCTTTTGGCGATAAACTAAAAATCAACTTCATCTACAACCTCAACAAAATCAACAAGCGCGGCGATATAGTTGATCGCAATAACGTGCTTGTTGCAACTGATTTAAAAACAAAATCACTTTATATCAGCAACGCTTTGGTGAAGGATGCAGCCATAATTGCCAAGGGTTTGGCGACTATTTTTCCTGATTTAACTTATAAAGAAATTATCAGCAAAATCTCTGATCGCAAATCGAACAAGGCACATAAAGGATGGGTGTTGATTCGCCGCAACGTTACTCCGGCGCAGGAGGAGCGCGTGCAAAATTTGAAAATCGCCGGGCTGCTTTTTGAAGATGATCGCGTGCGAGTTTATCCGCAACGCTCAATTTTGTCGCACCTTGTTGGCTATGTAGACCTAGACCGCCAAGGCCTCGCAGGCATCGAGATGCAATATGATCGCCAATTGATGCGCGAAGATAAAAAGCTGCAGCTGGCGGCTGACGTGCGTGTGCAAGATATTTTGAACAACGAACTTATCAACGGCATTGAAGAATTTAAGGCGCAAGGTGCCTCTGGCATTGTGATGGACGTCACTAACGGCGAAATTTTAGCGCTGTCTTCGCTGCCAAGTTTTGATCCAAATTTGCAGCAAGATGCATCGCCAGATCAGCGTTTTAACCGCGTCACCAATGGTGTTTATGAGCTTGGGTCGATCTTCAAAATTTTCACCAATGCCATCGCGTTTGAAAAAAACTTGGTAAAAATGGAAGATGTTTTTAACGTCTCCGACCCAATAAAATATGGGCGTTTCACCATCAAAGACGATCACCCTTTTAAAGGCGAAATGACAGTTGCAGAGATTTTTTCACACTCGTCAAACATAGGAACGGTGCAGATTGCGCAAAAAATTGGCATCGATAATCAGAAAGATTTTTTGAATGATATTGGCTTTATGAAACGCCTCGAGGTTGATTTTCCAGGGCTTGGCAGGCCAATATATCCGCGGCTTTGGCGCGATATCAATCTTTATACAATTTCTTATGGCCATGGCATTGCTGTGACGCCGCTGCATGTGGCGATGGCAACTGCGGCAATTGTAAATGGCGGTATGTATTATAATCCGTCTTTTTTGAAGCTCGAAAATAAATCTGGAGAGCAGCCAAGTGGGCGGCGTGTTTTGAAGGAAACAACTTCAGCAACGATGCGACAAATGATGCGAACCGTTGTCACTGATGGCACGGGGCGCTATGCTAATATTGAAGGCTATGAGGTTGGTGGAAAAACTGGCACGGCAAATAAAGTTGAAGGCAATGGTTATAACGAGCGCCAGACGATTGCGTCTTTCATCGCGGTGTTTCCAATTTCGCAGCCGAAATATTTGGTTTATATTGTTTTGGATCATCCAAATTATACTTTCAACACTGGCGGGATGGTGTCGGCGCCTATTGCGGGGCGCGTGGTAAAAAATATTGCGCCGATTTTGGATGTGTTGCCGAAGTTGTAATTTGAGTGTTTTTATTTGGTTGAGACCGCGGCTTGGTTGAGATCGCGGTTAGGTTTAAAAAATCTTAGAAAAACTTCTTAAAGAAACCATCATCAGACTTACCCTCACCTGCTTTTGCAGTGACATCTTCCAACTTTTGCAACAAAGATTTTTCTTCTGCACTCAATTTTTTTGGCACGCTGATATAAACCTTCACAAACATATCACCCCTACGCCCACCTGCGTTTAGCACCGACATGCCTTTGCCTTTCAAGCGAAATTGTTGCGCCGTTTGCGTGCCTTCTGGAATTTGCAATTTGGCTTTGCTGCCGTCAATTATTGGAACTTCGATAGAGCCTCCAAGTGCTGCGGTTGTAAAGCGAAGTGGCATCTCGCAATAAATGTCGTCGCCGTCGCGATTGAAAAATTGGTGCTTTTTGATGGCGATAAAAACATAAAGATCGCCCGCCTGACCACCACGCGTGCCCGCTTCGCCCTCGCCTGCAAGACGTATTTTGTTGCCTTCATCAACACCTGCTGGAATTTTGACAGCAAGCTTTTTTTCTTTGTTCACACGACCTTCGCCGCGACATGTTTTGCAAGGGTTCTTGATGATTTGTCCGCTGCCATTACAAGCTGTGCAGCTACGCTCCACAATAAAAAATCCTTGCTGCATACGCACCTTTCCTGATCCCTGACAAGTTGTGCAATCAATTGGCTTTTCGTTTTTCTCGCCACCCGCACCACCACAAGTTTGACAAGCAGAAGGAATTGTGAATGAAATATTTTTTGTCACACCCCCAAAAGCCTCATCAAGCGAAATCTCTACATTATAGCGAACGTCTGAGCCTCTAAGGGCCGCGCTTTTTTTCTTGGCCGATCTTTGACCGCCCATATCACCAAAAATGTCGCTAAAATTGCTGAAAATGTCGTTAAAATCAAAACCACCAAAATCACCCTGCCCATGGCCACCATGACCGCCACCACCAAATCCGCCTTGAGAAGCGCCATGACCATAAGTGTCATAAGCCGCACGTTTTTGCGGATCTTTCAAATTTTCATAAGCTTCGGTTGCCTCTTTAAACTTGGCTTCCGCCTCAGCATTTCCGGGGTTGCGATCAGGGTGAAACTGCATCGCCAATTTGCGATAAGATTTTTTTATCTCTTCGTCAGAAGCTTTTTTGCTAACGCCTAAAATTTCGTAATAATCTCTTTTGCTCATTTCAATTTGTAAATTTTTCTCGCGCAAAACTGCGCAAAAAATAAAAAGTATTTGTCATTTATAGCTGACAAATATGTAAATATCACCATCGCAATTTTCAAGCCAAGCCTATCAACTATTTTTCAAAGACACGATGTCGTCTTCAATAGATTGCGCCTGCTGCTCACAGTCTCTGGCTTCTCTTTCCAATTTTGCCACCTCGTTTTGCGCTTGCGCAATTTTTTGCGAAATTGATTTATCGTCAGGATTTCTCTTCAACTCCGCTTCCAAACCTTGAATCTCACTTTCTTTGAACGCTTTTTCGTATTCCTTCATTTTAGCCTGTCTTTGCGCATTTGTTTTTAGGGCGCTGCGAACTGACAGCAAGGCATCGCGCGATTTGTCGGCAACCTCTTGGGCGCCTTTATTATTCTGTCCAAGCATCGGATTTCCAGCCTCTAAACCAAAATTAGCCGCTTGCAAACCAATTGCATCACTCAATTTGTTGATACCAAATTCAACTGGCAACAAATAGCCATCTTTGTTGAGTTCGTCGGCTTTGCGCTTGGCTTCGGCCATCTCGCCTTCTTTTTGCAATCTTGCAATTTCATCAAGCTTGGCCTGCGTTTCTTTTTCGTAAGCTTTATATTGCTCTTCCATTTGCAAAGACGCTTGCGCCTTGGCCATTGTAGAACCAACACCATCGCCATCAAGCAAACCAAGAGCTTTGGCGCGCGCCGTTGCCTCAAACAAGCTGTTGCCGTCAAAATCAATCAAGCCATCGCGATAAGCTTCAAGTCCGCCATTTTCGCGCAATTTATCCTTCCAGTTGCTATCCAAAACCATGCCAAAATGCTTCTTTTTCATATCCTCCAAAACGCCTCCCGCATAGATGCGCAGCTCATCTAGCTCTTCTTTAGATTTGCCTTGAATTTCAGCGCCAATTTTGTGCACCAAAGCACGCTTATAGTGATCGCGCTTTTTTTCTATTTCATCAAGTTTTTTATCTAATTTTCCTTTCACATGAGTGCCATCTTTGCGATCGTGCCCAAGCAATTGACGCCCATAGAACGTGCCTTCATGACCACTTGCCTTGCCTTTATAATATTCGCGCGCACGCTCTTTTTCATCGGCGGTGCCGCCATGTTTTAGATGGCTTGCAAGCGCTTTGCCCATGGCCTCATCGGTCATTCTATCAAAATCTGTTTTGTTTTTCCATTTATCAAAAAAGCCAATTCTGTTGAGCGGATTCAAGCCTTTGCCGGTGTTAAATCCAATTGCATCCATCAAGCCATTGCTGCGTTTTTCTTCATAAGAAAGCGCGCGAATAAAGTTTTTGCCAGTTTTGTTGTCAGCATCTTTGCCTTTTTCAAGCGCTCGCTGCTGCTTATACATCAAGAATTTATCTTTCATTGTTTCGTTGCCAGCAAATTTTTTCGCCGCTTCTTTGCTTGACAATTCACCGTGCTTATCCATGAAATCTTTCAAATTGCTCAAGTGACCCTTAACCGCGTCTTTGCCTCCAGAAAGGCTGCTTGCCGCCCAAGTTTCAGCTTTTTCTTGCAATGCTTTTTGCATATCTTTGCCAAGCAGAATTTTGCTCGCATCACCCTCTTTCATCTTTTTCGCTTCCTCTTTCAAAAATTTCTTCAGCGGCTCTCTCACCAATTTTTTATCAAGCCTTTTTTCCATTGTTTCAGCAGTCATATCATATAACGCCGCCTTCTTTTTGTTGTCATGTTTCCAAGCAAGCAAACCAGCTTTTGGATCGTTATAAGCGAAGTTGCGCACTGCTTGATCAAAGGCCGCCGTTCCTTCTTTAAGGCCTTTTTTCTCTGCCTCCGCCTTGCCTTTTGAAATGGCGCCGTCAATTATGTTGTCGCGCAGCATTGATTTAGGGCTGCGAAACGGAAGTGCATCACCAACTTTGTTAAGATAAGCCGAAAAGCCCGACGCGCGAGATGCCAAGCGCATAGCTCTAAATGCCTGACCGCCACCTTCTTTAAAACCAAATTTAAGCGCGGTTCCAGCCAAGCCTGCTGCCGCGCCCATCGCGTTGCCTGCCATAGTTGCCGCGGAGCTGTTATTTCCTTTGCCGGTATCACTATCATGTCCTTCAACCCCGCCAATTGAAATCAAATTGCCCGCAAAATCAGGAATTTTCTCTACCACCTCTTTCAAAATATAAATAAATCCACCGATCACCAACAACATCTGCAACCAAGAAATAAGGCCCCGATGCGGCTCAGACAACAAAATGCCAAAAGAGAAAAAACCAAAATTGATCGACTTGGTGCAAACACGAAAACCAAGCATTTCGACAAATTTGTGGTCAAGGAACATCACAAAAGTATAAAGCACCAAGAACAAAATCACCATCTCAAGAGACCTTGCGCCAACAAATCCCAGCCAGTTTTTAAACATTTGATTTGTTTGCGCAAAAAGTGAAAATGCAATAAAAATTGGACCCAGAGCCAAAACAAAAATCAGCTTCATCAAAGTGGCCACATAAATCATTGCCGCCAAAAGCATGACATAAATGAAGCAGCCAACCAGCGCATAGATCGCGGCAATATAAATGAAGCCAAAAAAGCTCTCGAAAAACAAGCCCCAGATTTTTTTGGTGACGTTGTCGGAGAACAAAGTTTTTATCAAATTGTCGATATAGGAGAAGCGCGAAGCACTAGAATCAATGTGCGGGCTGACCGCTTGCGCAATCATGATCGGGTTATTTTCGTCATAACCACTATCGACATAATTGGTGAACATCGTTATCACGCTATCCATACCATCTTTAAAAAATGACACGACAATGCTGTTATAAAACTCCCAGCTTGTGGGGGTGGTGAAAAAAATCACCAGCGACAATTTGACCAAACGATTCAACAGTTCTTTCTTGGTGATTTCGACAATTCCAAGCAAAGTAGCCACGCCAAAAAACGCCACATAAAGCGAGAGACAAATTTGCAAAGTTGCAGCAAAATAAGTGTCTTGCACAATTGCTTTATACATAAATTTGATCGTGCCACCACTGCGCGTGCCGTCAGGATTTTTTTTGCCA
>CAYPUN010000075.1:0-6876 GCA_964413985.1 uncultured Rickettsia sp.
CCACCAAAAATTGTTCCACGTGAAACAAAATTCATCACAAAGCAACTCTGGCCCTAAGCCAAAACATCCTTCATCAAATAAAACCCAGCCTTCTTGTTGCTGCCCCAAATTGCCGCCCGAATCGCCCCAGAAGCAAAAACATTCCGATTTGTCGCCTTGTGAGTCAACTCAACCCTCTCACCATCCGCCGCAAAAACAACTGTGTGATCCCCAATAACATCGCCACCACGCAAAGCCGCAAACCCAATCTCACCTTTTTGCCTTTTGGCGTCAGTGCCAAAACGCGACATTTTCGCAACTTCTTGAAAATCAACCCCGCGACCCTTCGCCACCGCAGCACCCAAAGAAAGCGCCGTTCCCGACGGAGCATCAACCTTGTTGCGATGATGCATTTCAACAATTTCAACGTCATAATCTTCACGCAAAATTGCCGCAACTTTTTCAGCCAAGCTAAAAAGCACGTTCACCCCAACTGACATATTTGATGACCAGATCACTGGCATATTTTTTGCCAGCTCTGCCAATAAAATTTTGTCTTCTTCGCTAAAACCAGTTGTGCCACACACAAAAACTTTTTGATATTGCGCCGCCTTTTTTGCACATTCTATACTGAAAGCCGGCGATGAAAAATCTATGATCGCATCGCAACTTTTGCAAAAAGCATCGAGGTCAGAAGTGATTTTATACCCCGTCTTTTCTTGCCCCAAAAACTCGCCCAAATCGAGCCCGTCAAAATTATTTCCTTTACGCACAAAACCTGCGACCAATTCTGCAATTGGATCAGCAACCACCAACTCGGCAATTGCCTTTCCCATTCTGCCCGAAATTCCCGTAACGCCTATTTTCATTTTGTTTAAATTTTGCTTGCACTTGCGATTAAATATTTCTAAGATTCTTACAAGAAAACAGTTTTTGTCAAGCGTATATTTGAACTCTTGGTGATTATCCCTTTATCGCAAAAATATAGCTCTTAGAGGCGACTGAGCCACGGTTGGAGCCTCTAAGAGCTATATTTATGCGATAAAGATATAACCCAAACCCTTCAAATTTCGACACAAATCAACGTTAAAAAATCAATAACTCACAAAATGACTGACAAAGTTCAACCCTTTAAAATTGCCGTTTCAAAAGATATTGTTTCGGTTTCGATTGCCGATGAGATGAAAAAATCTTACCTCGATTATGCGATGAGCGTGATCGTGGCGCGTGCTATTCCTGATGCTTGCGATGGCTTGAAACCAGTGCATCGCCGCATTTTGTATGCGATGTATGAAGGTGGATACGATTATAATAAAGCGTTTAAAAAATCGGCAAGAATTGTCGGTGAAGTGATGGGTAAATATCACCCGCATGGTGACTCGGCGATCTATGAATCTTTGGTGCGTATGGCGCAAGATTTCTCGATGCGTTTGCCATTGATTGACGGGCAGGGTAACTTTGGTTCAATTGATGATGATCCGGCGGCTGCGATGCGTTATACCGAGTCGCGCTTGCAAAAGGTTACGCACACAATGCTTGAAGACCTTGACAAAGACACGGTAGATTTTATGCCAAACTATGACGGTTCTGAAAGAGAGCCGAAAGTTATGCCGGCACGCTTTCCAAATTTGTTGGTGAATGGTTCTGGTGGTATTGCGGTTGGTATGGCAACAAACATTCCGCCACACAATTTGGGTGAGGTGATTGATGGCGTTTTGGCGTATATTGAAAACAATGATGTGACGGTTGATGATTTGTTGAAGATAATTCCCGCACCAGATTTTCCTACTGGTGGGATTATTTTGGGTCGCAGCGGTTCAACTTCGGCGGCACAGACTGGGCGTGGCTCGGTGATTATGCGCGGTCGTCACAAAATTGAAAAATTAAGCGGTGGCAAACAGGCAATCATCATCACAGAAATTCCTTATCAAGTCAACAAAGCCAAGCTTGTAGAAAAGATTGCCGAATTGGTGAAAGACAAAAAAATTGAAGGCATCACTGATTTGCGTGATGAATCTTCACGTGATGGAATCCGCGTGGTTATTGAGTTGCGCCGTGATGCGATGGATGAAGTTATTATCAATCAACTTTATAGCTTCACTGATTTGCAAACAAATTTTGGCGTGAATATGCTGGCGCTAAACCATGGCAAACCTGAATTGTTGAACTTGCTTGATGTGATCAGAATCTTCACCAAGTTCCGCGAAACAGTTGTGGCGCGACGCACCAACTTTTTGCTTGGCAAAGCACGTGACAAAACTCACATCTTGATTGGCTTGGCAGTTGCGGTTGGAAACATTGACGAAGTTGTTGAGTTGATCAAAAAATCGAAGGATGCAGCAGAAGCGAAAGAAGCGTTGCTTGCGCGCAGCTGGCCTGCAGACACGGTTGCAACCATCATGAAATTGGTGCAAGACAAAGGCAACATCATCAAAGATGGCAAGTTTTATTTCACAGAAATTCAGGCGAAAGCAATTCTTGATATGCGTCTTGCGCGCTTGACTGGCCTTGAAATGGACAAGATCAACGAAGAGTTGAAAAACTTGGCTGCAGAAATTGCAGAATATTTGGCGATTTTGGCTGATCGCAACAAATTGTTGGCAGTTGTGAAGGCTGAATTGGTTGAGATCAAAGAACAATTTGCAACGCCGCGCCGCTCTACTATTGAAGATTCTGAGTTTGAAGTTGATATTGAAAACCTGATTCCAAAAGAAGATATGGTTGTTGTGGCCACTTTAAATGGCTATATCAAACGCGTGCCGCTTTCTTCTTATCGCGCGCAAAGACGCGGTGGACGTGGTCGCAGCGCGATGGATGTTCGCGAAGAAGATATCGCAACAGACATTTTTGTGGCCAACACTCACACGCCAATTTTGTTCTTTTCTAACAAAGGAAAATGCTACAAAATGAAAACATACAAACTTCCGCAAGGCACGCCACAAGCGCGCGGAAGAGCTTTGGTGAATTTGCTTCCAATTGATCAAGACGAAAAAATCTCAACAATTTTGGCGCTTCCTGAAGACGAAACAAAATGGAAAGATTTGAGCATTGTGTTTGCAACTTCAAACGGCGATGTGCGCCGCAACTCGATGGATCAATTTGCAGATATTCGCTCAAGCGGCAAAATTGCTATGAAGCTTGAAGGCAACGAAGCCTTGATTGGCGTGCATTTGTGCGAAGAAAAAGACGACATCATGCTTTCAACCAAAAATGGCAAATGTATTCGTTTTCCTGTTGAAAATCTGCGTGTTTTCCAAAGCCGCAACTCAACTGGTGTGCGCGGAATCAAGCTTGACGATGGCAATGAAGTTATGGCAATGTCAATTTTGAAACATGCCGCACAAGATTCTGAGATCAAAGACAAATATCTCAAAATTGATGTCGATCAACGTTTGGCGCTGCGTGAGGCCCTCACGTTCAATGAAAATTTGAAGGCAAATCCTTCTGAAGATTTGTTAGTGCAACCAAAAGAAATTCCGCAAATCAAGGCAGAAGGCTTGACGCAAGAGCTTATCGAGAACATGGCGCGTGATGAAGAATTTATTTTCACAATCACCGAAAATGGTTTTGGCAAACGTTCTTCGGCCTATGAATATCGTATCACCAACCGCGGTGGATCGGGCATCACCAACATTATCACTTCGAAGAGAAATGGTGATGTGATTGCAAGTTTTGCGGTTGAACCAAATGATCACGTGATGATTATTGCCGACAAAGGCACGTTGATTCGCACCGATGTTGCGTCAGTGAGAATTTCTGGTCGCAACACACAAGGTGTGACGCTGATCAAAACTAAGGATGAGAAGGTAGTGTCTGTGGCACGCATCGCTCACACTGGCAACAAAGAGGTTGACGAAGCTGAAGTTGGCGAAGGAGAGGAAGAATCTGGCGCTGATGCAAATTCTCAAACTTCAAATGATTTAGATTCGCAATCTTAAAATTGGTCAGATGAGATTATCTGCAAATGACATCGCCATAATTAAAAAAGCCGCACAAGAAATTTATGGCGATGTTGATTTGTGGCTTTTTGGCAGCAGGGTTGATGATCAAGCCAGAGGTGGCGATATTGACTTGCTTCTTGAAACAAAAAATGAAGTGGGGCTTGAACAAAAAATAAAATTTTTAACCAAAATTGAGAGGCTTGGAATTGAAAGAAAGGTTGATTTGGTTATAAAATCCGCAAATTGTGAATATAAAACAATTTTTGATAGCGCAAAAAAAACTGGGGTAAAATTATGAAAAATATCGAGCTATTTGAAACTCTAGAAACCTGCAAAATACACCTTAAAAGAGCAAAATATAATCATCAAAAATTACAAAAAATAAAAATTGACCAGACGCTTTTTGTGGATGAAGAAAAAATAATGGTTGTCGATGCCTTTATGCTTAGATTCATAAAGCTGCAAGACGTTATGGGATATAAATTATTCAAACATTTATTAAATGCCCTTGGCGACTATAAACCAGACATGTCAATGATTGACATTTTGGACAAATTGGAAAAATTAAACCTGCTTTCAAGTAGCGATGAGTGGATGAGTTATCGCAAAAAAAGGAATGAATTAACGCACGAATATCCAAATGAAGAAAAAAATACTTTGGAAGGAATAAATCTTGCAATTGCGCAATTTTCTAGGATTGAGGCGATTTTGTTGAAGATTGAAAATTATGTTCAAAAGCACAAATTGGTATAATATTATTTCCTACCTATACCATTATCTAAAAATTAATTTGATAAAAACTGGATTGCCACGCCTTACCATGCAAGGCTCGCAATAATGAATGTGCGCAGAAACGGCCTTATCAAAAACCTACTTGCAAACAAATTAGTGAGACTTACAATAAATATTAATACTTAATAACTTTAACTATATTTATTAACTTTTACTATGAAAACAGTAAACATCTCGACCAATGTTCCTATTGAGCTGGCAAAAATGCTTGAAAAAGTTGCGAATTTTGAAGAGCGTTCAAAAAGTTATTATATTAAGAAAGGGCTTGCCGAGCTGCTTGAGAAGAGGGTGCAAGACATGGAAGATTATTTAGCTGCGCAAAAAGAACATGATGAATTTATAAAATCTAAAGAAAAGGCAATTTCATTTAAGGAAGTTTTTAAGAACAAAAAATAAACCCGCTAATGACCAAATGGAAGATTGAATTCACCAAAAAATCACAAAAACAAATTGATTCGCTTGATAACGCTGTTAGAATGCGCATCAAGAAGGCCATCGAAGCAAAACTAGAAAAAAATCCCGAATTGTCGCTTGAGCCACTGCTTGGCGAAACGTCTGGATATTATAAATTTAGGATTGGCGATTATCGACTTATTTGTTATAAAGACAAAGAACGGTTGGTTGTTTTGGTCTTGAAAATAGGGCATAGAAAGCATGTTTATCATTGATTATCTCTGTCTGACAAAATTCTATTTTATCATTAAATGACATACGTAATAAAAGGAAAAACCAGCGATTTTGAAGTTGTGATTGGTTGCGAGATCCACGCGCAAGTGGCTTCGCACTCGAAATTATTTTCGCGCAGCAGCACCGAATTTGGCGCGCCGCAAAATTCGCAAGTGTCGCTGGTGGATGCGGCGATGCCTGGGATGTTGCCAGTGCTCAATGAAGAGTGCGTCAAGCAGGCTGTGAAGACGGGGCTTGGAATCAATGCGCGCATCAATCTTGTTTCGGTTTTTGATCGCAAAAATTATTTTTATGCTGATTTGCCGCAAGGCTATCAAATTTCACAATTTTTTACGCCAATTGTTGAGGATGGATTTATTGAAATTGATTTGGCGGCGGTGCATGAGTCTAAGCAAAGCGGCAAGAAAAAAATTCGCATTGAGCGCATTCATCTTGAGCAAGATGCCGGAAAATCAATTCACGATCAGGATCCAAAAAGCACGTTGATTGACTTGAACCGTTGCGGCGTGGCCTTGATGGAAATTGTGTCGAAGCCCGATTTGTCTAGCCCGGCAGAGGCGGCAGAATATGTGAAACAAATTCGCGCAATTGTGAGAAGCCTTGGCACGTCTGATGGCGATATGGAAAAGGGCAATTTGCGCTGTGATGCCAACGTTTCGGTGCGAAAAATTGGTGAGCAAAAACTTGGCACAAGATGCGAAATTAAAAATTTAAACTCAATGCGCAACATCGCGCGCGCCGTTGAATTTGAAGCAGCCAGACAGGTTGAAATTTTAGAAAATGGCGGAAGCATCGCACAAGAAACACGCTTGTTTGATGCGCTGACTGGCGAGACGCGAACCATGCGCAGCAAGGAAGACGCCATGGATTATCGCTATTTTCCCGATCCAGATTTGCCACCACTTGTGTTGACTCAAGAATTTGTTGAAGCCATCCGCGCGTCAATGCCAGAGCTGCCTGACGCCAAAAGAATGCGCTA
This sequence comes from uncultured Rickettsia sp., assembly GCA_964413985.1. GTDB lineage: Bacteria > Pseudomonadota > Alphaproteobacteria > Rickettsiales > UBA1997 > CAMCFD01. Next base: position 6,379 of record CAYPUN010000075.1, read on the forward strand.
TGTTAAAGATTTTGGAATTTCAGAATATGATGCTGGCGTGCTCACTCTTGAAAGCGAAATTTCCAATTATTTTGAAAAATTGGTTGCAAAGCACGATCCAAAATTGGCACTCACTTGGCTTACATCTGAGCTGCTTGGCCGCATGAACAAGCTTGGTATAAATTTTGAAAATCTAAAAGTTGATGCTGCCAAAATGGTTGGGCTGCTTGATTTAATTAAAGACGGCACAATTTCTGGAAAAATTGCTAAAGATGTTTTGGATGCAATGATTGAAAGCGGCGAATCTGCCTCGCAAATCGTTGAAACCAAAGGCTTGAAGCAAGTTTCTGACAGCGGCGCAATTGAAAAAATTATCGACAAAGTTTTGGCTGCAAATGAGCAATCTGTTGCCGATTTCAAAGCTGGAAAAGAGCGCGCTTTTGGATTTTTGATTGGACAAATCATGAAAGAAAGCAAGGGGCAGGCCAATCCAGCGCTGGTTAATGAATTGTTGAAAAA
>CAYPUN010000076.1:0-6870 GCA_964413985.1 uncultured Rickettsia sp.
CGTTGGCAAAATCTTTTCCAAATTCAACATATCCTTCCAAGCAATGCGCTTCTTGCCCGATTGGCGCATCAAATATGAAGGATGAAAAACCACAAAAGTGTTGAGTTTTTTTGGCATAAAATTCGCCGCAAATTCAATAATTTTTCCACGCACACTTGTCACCGGATCATTAATCCCAAGCACCGCCGACATCGAAGTTGACCCAACCAAAATCACAACCTTGGGATCAAAAATCTGAATATGCCTCTCAACAAACGGTCGACAAATCGCCAGCTCTTCCTCAGTTGGACGACGATTTCCCGGTGGTCGCCAAAAAATCACATTCGTAATATAAAGTTTGGTGCGATCCAGATTGATAGTGCCAAACATGTCATCCAGCATCTTGCCGCTGTCTCCACAAAATGGAATGCCTTGCAAATCCTCATGATTTCCGGGCGCTTCACCAATCACCATAATTTCAGATTCTGGATTTCCATCAGCAAAAACCGTGTTGGTGGCCATTTTTTTCAAGCCGCAACCATCAAAATTTTCAACTGCTTTGCGCAGCTCGGCTATTGTCTTTGCAGCCGCCGCAGCTTTTTTTGCCGCCGCCACAATTTCGTTTAGCGGCACAAATTTTTGCCCCGCTATATTTTGCTCAACATTATTTTGCTGTGATTTTTTTGCCAAAGTTGAAAGTGCCTCAGAAGTTGATGATATTGGATTTACAACTTTTTGATGATTGTTTTTTTTCTCAACAATTGCAATCTTTTTTTTCTCGCCGGCCAAAAAATGATTTTGTGGTTTGTCGGAGATAACTTCGTTTAAATCTTCGTCTGCGTAGGCTTGCAAGGCTTGTGCAAGATTTTGTTTTTCGGTCATATTTTTTATATAAGGAATTTTTATATTTTAAATTTATATCGTAACTTTGCTACCATGCCCCTACGGCAACCTTTTTTTAAGGCTCGTCGCCTTAAAAAAAGCTAAGCGGGGCATGGTAGCAAAGTTACGATATAAATTTAAAATATAAAAATCGGTTTTTTTAATTTTTTTTGTCGCTCTTTTTTTATGCTTTTTTACTAATTTTTTGCTAACTATTTTTTAGTTATAACGCTCAATCTTTTGCAATTTGCTTAATAAACTTTTGAAAATCATCGGCTTTTTCAAAATTTTTGTAAACCGAGGCGAAGCGCACAAACGCCACCTTGTCAAGGCCTTCCAAGGCTTTCATCACCATTTCGCCAATTTGTTTTGATGTCACTTCGGCGTCACCTTCGAGCTCCAATTGACGCACAATATTGTTGACCAATTTCTCAACTTGCAGCTCCGACACAGGCCGCTTGCGCACCGCCATACCAATTGATTTGTGCAATTTTTCTGGATCGAAAATTTTTTTCTCGTTATTTTTTTTCACCACCATAATTTCGCGCAGCTGCACCCGCTCATAAGTTGTGAACCGCGAATCGCAGCCAGTGCAATAACGACGCCGCTTCACCGCATCTCCCTCTTCAGGAATTCGGCTATCACGAACTTGAGTTTCAATATTTCCACAAAATGGACAACGCATAAAATATAAAATTTTTTTATTTAATTATTTTTTACTATTTTGAGCGCTATAATTGCCGCGCCTTTTATGCCATCCGACGCGACTGAGCCACCGCTTGGAGCGGCGGATGGCATAAAAGGCGCAGCAATTATAGCACTCAAAATAGTAAAAAATAATTCCAATATACTAAGCAACCAAAGCTGCTTTGATAAATTCGTCAATCTCGCCATCAAGCACCGCACCAGTGTTGCCGGTTTCATGCGAAGTTCGCAAATCTTTCACCATTTGATATGGATGCAACACATAAGAGCGAATTTGATGACCCCAACTATTATCGGTTTTACTATCTTCTGCTTGCTGTTGCAACTGTTTTTTCTTCTGCAACTCAAACTCATAGAGCCTTGATTTTAGCATCTTCATCGCCTCTGCGCGATTTTTTATTTGCGAGCGATCAGTTTGACATTGCACCACAATATTGGTTGGAATGTGAGTGATGCGCACCGCCGAATCAGTTTTGTTGACATGCTGTCCGCCCGCACCAGAAGCGCGATAGGTGTCAACGCGCAGATCTTTGTCAAGCACTTCAATTTCAATTTCATCATCAATTTGCGGATAGGCCCACACTGATGCAAAGCTGGTTTGGCGCTTGTCATTGGCATTGAACGGCGAAATGCGCACCAAACGATGCACGCCACTTTCCATGCGCAGCCACCCAAAGGCATAACGCCCGGCAATTTTTAGCGTCGCTGAACGCACCCCCGCCTCTTCGCCATCAAGCATCGACACAATTTCGACCTTAAAACCATGACGATTGCCAAAGCGCTCATACATTCTAAGCAGCATCAAAGCAAAATCACAAGAATCGGTTCCACCTGCTCCAGCGTTGATGTCAACAAAGCAATCATTGATGTCGTTTTCACCAGAAAACAGACATTCAATTTCAAATTGATCAGATTTTTTTTTGAGATCCAGCAAAGATTTTTCTATATCGCCCATAAGCTGCAAGTCGTTCTCCAGCTTGGCTAAAGCAAGATATTCTTGATTATCTTTCAGCCCATTTTCAATGGCCAAAAATTTCTCGAGCTTGTCTTCAATAACCGATTTTTCTTTCAGAATTTTTTGGGCCTGCGCGCGATTATCCCAAAGCGTTGGGCTTTGCGCCTCAAGCTCAAGAGCCTCTAGGGCTTGTTGCAATTTCTCCGGCTCAAAGACACCTCTTAATCAAATCAAACGAGACCTTGATTTGACTGACTAATTCATCGATTTCGATATTCATAAAAAATATTGATGTTTTTAAAACTGACGCTAGATTATAGAGCTTCAAACTCAATTATCAAACAATCAATTAATTTATGACTATTGCAATTTCGCCAAAAAAATTTGATCTCTGTGTGATTGGTGCTGGCCCTGGGGGCTATGTGGCCGCAATTCGCGCCGCTCAACTTGGTTTGAAAGTTGGCATTGTTGAAGCAAATCATTTGGGTGGAATTTGTCTAAATTGGGGCTGCATCCCAACAAAGGCGCTGCTTAAGAGCTCTGAGGTGAATCATCTATTGCAACATAAACTTGGCGAATTTGGCTTTAGTGCTCAAAAAGTTGAGTTTGATTTTGCCAAAATTATCGAAAGATCACGCGGCGTGTCAAAGCGCTTGAGCGGCGGCATCGCAGGCTTGATGAAGAAACACAAAATTGAAGTTGTTGACGGTTTTGCAAAATTCACCAGCAGCAAAAAAATCTCGGTAAGCGTTGATAACAAAGAGGTGGCGCAAATTGAAGCGACAAATTTTATCATTGCAACTGGCGCGAGAGCGCGTCAAATTGCAGGCATGGAAGCTGATGGCGAACAAATTTGGACCTATCGCGAAGCCATGACACCAAAGGCTCTGCCGCAATCTTTGCTTGTTGTTGGCTCTGGTGCAATTGGCGTTGAATTTGCCTCATTTTATAAAAATATGGGCGCTGCAGTTACAATTGTTGAAATGGCTGAAAATATTTTGCCAGTTGAAGATGAAGAAATTTCAAAAATAGCGCGCAAATCTTTTGAGAAGCAAGGCATCAAAATCATTACTGGCGCTGGTTTGAAGGCACTCAAAAAATCAAAAGATGGTGTCACCGCCTCAGTTGAAATTGCTGGAAAAATTGAAGAAATCAAAGCTGAAAAAGTGATCATGGCCGTTGGTATTGTTGCTAATATCGAAAATCTTGGCCTTGAAAAAACCAAAGTTAAAACCGACAAAGGTCGCATCACCACCAACAATTATTTGGAAACCGACGAAGCCGGAATCTTCGCTATTGGCGACGTTGCAGGCGCTCCGTGGCTGGCTCACAAAGCATCGCACGAAGGCGTGATTGCTGCCGAAAAAATCGCCAGCAAACTTGGCAAATATGACGCCAAAAAAGTGCATCCAATCAAGAAAGACAACATTCCGGGTTGCACCTATTCTATGCCACAAATCGCCTCAATTGGCCTCACCGAAAAGAAAGCAAAAGATGCTGGATTAAAAATCAAAGTGGGTCGCTTCCCTTACATGGCCAACGGCAAAGCCATCGCATCATCTGAAACTGAAGGCCTAATCAAAGTTATATTTGACGAAAAAACCGGCGAATTGCTTGGCGCGCACTTGATTGGCGCAGAAGTCACAGAAATGATTCAAGGCTTTGTGATCGCAAAACAAGCCGAATTGACAGAAGAAGACTTGATGCACACAATTTTCCCACATCCAACAATGTCGGAGATGATGCATGAAGCGGTTTTAGACGCTTTTGGCAAAGTGATACACATGTAACATTTTGTCATAAAAAAAATGATAAAATTGCTGGACAAATAAAATTAGAACCATATTTTTGCTGTCGTCCTTATCTTGAGAAGTGTGAAAATTTTGCCTCAAAGCAATTGGATCGCGCTTCACCAAAGAGGAGCCAACTTAGCAATAATTTGGTATATTATAATATAAAAAATCTATTTCTAACTATGAAAAAATTATCTCTTGCGATTGCTGCTTTCGTTATGATGACTGCTAGCGTTTTTGCTGCTGAAAAAGCTGCTGCTCCAGTTGCTGCTGCTACTGCTGCTACTCCAGCTGTTAAAGCTGAAGCTGCTGCTCCAGCTGCTAAAGAAGTTAAAGCTGAAGTTAAAGCTGCTCCTAAAGCTGCTAAAAAAGCTGCTGTTAAAGCTGCTGCTAAAACTGAAGCTGCTGCTGCAGCTCCAGTTGCTGCTGAACCTGCTAAAAAGTAATTTAGCTGTTTCATAGCTTAAGATTTACGAAGCCAAGCTAGAAATTTCTAGCTTGGCTTTTTTGTTGCGCCATTTTTTGTTGCACCACTTGATAAAAGTTTTTTTAAAAAATCTATTGCTATTTTATTAGCTTTTTGGCAAAATAGCCCTCCTTTTCACTTAAGCCGATTTAGCTCAGGGGTAGAGCTACTGTCTTGTAAACAGTGGGTCGGGAGTTCGAATCTCTCAATCGGCACCACCAAATTTTGCGTTTCATGCAAATATTACGCTCAATAATTTTCTGGATTTTATTTTATCTTTCGGTGTTTTTGCTGGTTTCGCTTTATTTTCCAGTGTCGTTTTTTGTGCGCCGCAAAAACCTTGCAGACCAATGCGCAAAAGGCTGGACGCGAGTTATTCTATTTTTTTTGAAGGCCATTCACGGCATCGACTATCAAATTATCAATGCTGAAAAAATCCCGCAAACGCCCTGCATCATTGCCTGCAAACACCAATCAGCATGGGAGACAATTGTGTTTCATTTGCTTTGCCGCTATCCCGCTTATGCCTATAAAAAAGAATTGTTGAAAGTGCCGTTTTATGGCTGGTTTGTAGGGCGCATGTCGGGTGTGAAAGTTGATCGTCAGGGCAAAGCTTCGGCTTTGAAAGAGATGATTCGCGAGACGAAAGCAACTTTGCACGATGGTCATAATTTGGTTATTTTTCCGCAAGGCACGCGCGTGCCGGTTGGGGCGGGCGTCGACAAATATCCTTATCAAGTTGGAATTGCTGCACTTTATTTGGCGTGCAATGTGCCTGTTGTGCCCGCAAGGCTCAATTCGGGGAGATTTTGGGCTAAAGGATTTATGATTAGGAGATCGGGCACGATCAAAATGGAGTTTTTGGAGCCGATTTTGCCTGGGTTGAAACGGGAAGAGTTTATGGCGAAGATTGAGGAGTTGTTGGAGAAAGAACCTTCTTAGGTGGAATTTTTTTATATGGAATTTTTGTATTTGTGAAATAGCTAGTCATTACTTAGTGTATGGAATTTTTGTATTTGTGAAATAGCTAGTCATTACTTAGCGTTGTGAGTGATATAGCTCTTAGCCGCTCCAAGCGTGGCCAGTCGCGTCTAAGAGCTATATCACTCACAACACTAACTAATGACTAGCTATTTCACAAATACAAAAATCATTTTTAAATTTTAATTATTTTAAATTTTAATTGAGGGAATCATCCCTTTGTCACAGCTGATATGCCCTTAGACGCGACTGGCCACGCTTGGAGCGGCTAAGGGCATATCAGCTGTGACAAAGGGATGATGGGAGGTTGAAGCGCAAATGGCTGAAACACAAAATGATTGTTACACAAAACAATTGACGCACAAATTTTACTTCAACAAACCCGCACGACCTCTAGCCTCTAGGTCTTTTTTCACAATCTCCGGCGGCATATATTTTTCATCATGCTTCACCAGCAATTCACTAGCGATAAATTGGTTTTTTTCGCTGTCAAAAACACCTCTAGCAACCACGCCCTGCCCTTCACGAAACAAGTCCGGAACCAGACCGCTGTAGGTGATTTTTAGCTCAGCATCCAAATCACTAATTGTAAATTCGGTTGTGAGAGCATCGATTTTTTTGACGGTTTTTTCTAAAACTAAGCCACCAACTCTGAATTGCTTGCCCTTGATTTTGCTTAGAACCTCAACGCTTTGCAGCTCTGATGGCGAATAGAAAAAAACAATTTCATCGCGAAAATTTGCGATGATAAAAAATAGCGCCGCTATAGAGATTAAAAGTGCGGTGGATATAAAAATAATGCGTCTTTTTTTGTGCTTATTTTTCATTTTTTTGCGATGATTTTGCGCGCTTATATTTGATTAAGGCGTGCAGCGTTAGGCCACTAAACACAAGGGCTGCCACGATATATGAGGCGCTGACATATGACGAATAATCTGATAAATTTTCCATAATATCAAAAGGAAGGATTGCAAAATAAAAGAAGTTTGTTATTATTTTGCCTCATTTGCAATAAATAAACAAGCCTAGATAGCTCAGTTGGTAGAGCAAAGGACTGAAAATCCTTGTGTCGGCGGTTCGATCCCGTCTCTAGGCACCATTTATTTTGG
>CAYPUN010000077.1:0-5777 GCA_964413985.1 uncultured Rickettsia sp.
AAAACACTTACAGGCGGCCCAACCCCAACACCCCACCTCAATTTTTTAAAATATGATAATTGACTTTTTTACTTTATTCTTTTTTAAATTTTTTTTGGAGGGCTGTTGAGTGCAAATGAAAATCAAGATGATTTTTTTGCTATATTTGTTGGAGGTTGAAAGTTTTTTGTTGCGAGATTTTTTTGTGAAAGGAAAGGGAAGCTTCGCTTCCTCGAATCTAGTTTCATCAAAACTTTGTTTTGATGAATGTTTTTTAAATCAAAACGAAGTTTTTATTCAAAAGGTGGTGCGGATAGAGGGACTTGAACCCACATGCCTTGCGGCGCTAGATCCTAAGTCTAGTGCGTCTGCCAATTTCGCCATATCCGCTTAATTAAATCAAAACTTCGTTTTGATTTAGGAAATATAGAATTAAAAAAATGAGGGCGGCCTCATTTTTTTAATAAACTAATATAATTTTTTTCAAAAAGGGTAGGAAGCTTTGCTTCCTCGAATCTAAGCTAAATCAAAATTTATTTTGATTGCAAGAGCCTTAATTTCTGCGTAAGCAGAAATTAAATTAGTTTGCAGGAATAACGTCGATGTAAATTCTGCTTTTGTGGCCAGATTTTACAAAGTTTACGATGCCAGCAATTTTAGCGAAGATCGTGTGATCTTTGCCAATGCCAACGTTTTTGCCTGGATGCCATTTAGTGCCTCTTTGACGCACGATAATGTTGCCAGCTTCAACAGCTTGACTGCCGTATTTTTTAACGCCTAATCTTCTACCAGCCGAATCGCGACCGTTTCTTGAACTACCACCAGCTTTCTTCGTTGCCATAAGAAACCCTCGAAATAAATTAAAGGTTTAGCGCTTCAAACGCCTTAAACCCCATATTAATGCTTAAAACTAAGCTTGAATTGATAAAATTTTGATCTCAGTTTTTTGCTGACGATGCCCTCTCTTTCTGCGAGAGTTCTTTCTTCTTCTTTTTTTGAAAATCAAAACTTTGTCGTCTTTGTAAACCTTTGTGACTTCGGCTTCAACTGTGGCGCCTGAAACTAGAGGGCTGCCAAGGCTAAGACCTTTGTCATTTTTTACACAAAGAATTTTATCGAAAGTGATTTTTTTACCAACTTCTTGGTTCAAATTATCAACTTGGATTCTCTGGTTTAGCGTAGCATTATATTGCTTTCCGCCAACTTCAACAATTGCAAACATATATATTATATTAATGAACTTTTTATATAAAGGGCTGGATATTCTAAAAAGAAGCAGTTTATTTGTCAATATTTCTTTTAAACTACCTTAAGGCTTGATCTTTTGAGGTGGTTGTTTTACAAATTTGGGATCTTTTGAGATCTATATATAAATATAAATAAATATAAAAAATTAAATTAAAAAATTTAATAATTGATAATTATTTGTCTTATTAGGAGCGATTAGCCCTTAGACGCGACTGGCCACGCTTGGAGCGGCTAAGGGCTAATCGCTCCTAATAAGACAAATAATTATCTCAAAATTAATCGAAATGACAAAATTTTTACGAATTGTTTTATTTGGCGCGATGCTTACAGCGGCCTTGTTTATTGGGGTCGCAAGCTTTGCAGCCGATGCCGAAAATCCTTATGTTGTAGAAGATGTGGCGGTGAGTGTGAGTGGCAAATCGCCTACAGACGGCCGCAATCAGGCGGTTAAATCGGGGCGCCGCGACGCATTTGCAATTTTGGCAACGCGCTTGGATCTTGATCTCAAGGCTTTGCGCAAGATTAGCGATGATGATATTTCGGATATGGTGCGCTCGGAGCAGATTAATGACGAGAAAATTGCCGGCAACAATTATTCTGCAACGATGAGTGTCACTTTTGCCAAAGATTTTGTCGATCACATTTTGGCGCAGAAAAATTTGTTGAAGGAGGATGCAAAAGAGGCGGAAGGCGTTGAAAACAAAGGCGCGGCGCTGATTGTGCCGGTGACAATTTTGCCGCGTAAAATTTTGATTTGGGAAGGAAGCAACAGCTGGCGAAGCGCGATTGGCAAGGCTGTGGACGGTGACGATGCTTTTAAAATTCCTGCTGGAGATTCTGAAAATGTGATGACTCTTAACCCGGAAAATATTAATCATATTAGCGCGCAAGACCTAGAGCCGTTTTTGTCGAAGTATAAAACTGATGTTGTGTATTTTGTGTTTTTTTCGCGGGATAATGTTGCCAACAAAGCGAGTGTAAAAATTCGCCCGCTTGGAAAAACTGAAGTTTTGCAGACAAAATTAAATTTCACTAATGCTGAAGGGCTTGACGAGCAAGAGCTGCTGATAAAGGTTGCGGGCAAGACGATTGATTATTTGAAGTCGATCAAAAATGATGAGTTGAAAAAAACCGAGCAAAATTTTTCGCTTGAAATTCCTGTGAGCAGGCTGGGTGATTGGTTGATGATTAAAAATAAAATTGAAACTAGCGGCTTTGTCAATAGGCTGAGTATTGATGCGATTTCTTGTGATTATGTGAAGGCGTCAATTGTGGTTTCAAGCACAAATACCAACGCTGCAGAGCTGTTTTCTAAAATTGGATTTTATCTGACACAAAAATCTTCTGATGTTTATTTACTTACAACAAATCCGGTTCAATGAGCATAAAAAAAGAAAAATTATTTTTGATTTTGGCGGTGGCAATTGTGCTTGGACTTGCCGTTTATCTGATTCGCTCAATTTTGGCGCCATTTATTTTTTCTCTGGTGGTGGCTTATTTTTTACATCCGCTGGTTGACAAAATGTGTCACAAAAAAGTGTCGCGTTTGAGTGCGTCTTTGTTGATTATTGGGGTGTTTTTTGCATTGCTGTTTTTGATTTTGTCGCTGTCGTTGCCAATTATTTATGATCAGTCTGAAGCCTTTGTTTTGGCGCTTCCGCAATATTTTCAAGTTGTGGCAAATGAGATTTATCCAAAATTTGCAGCGGCTTTAAATAAGGTGGGAATTGTTGCTAATACTGACTTTGCGCAGGTTATGGATGATGCAAAAATTAATGCTAAAATTTTAGATTTTATTAAGAATTTTTTCTTAAATGCGATTTCGTCTTCGGTGGCGTTTATAAATATTTTGTCGCTAATTTTTATCACGCCAATTTTGATTTTTTATCTTTTGAAAGATTGGGATTTGTTGGTGGTGAAAATCAAAAGCTATTTGCCAAGCAAGGTTGCGGCTTCGGCGACGCAAATTATGCATGAAATTGACGCGGCGATGGCGGGCTATATTCGCGGGCAAATTGCGGTTTGTTTGGTTTTGGGTATTATTTATTCGGTGCTGCTGAGTCTTGCTGGGCTTAACTTTGGCTTTTTGATTGGCATCATCACGGGCGTTTTAACTTTTATTCCATATGTTGGTGCTTTGACTGGTTTTGTGGTGGCAATTGTGATTGCGATATTTCAGTGGGGGTTGAGTTTTGTTGATTTGGTGACGATTTCGGCGATTTTTATTTTTTGCCAAATATTGGAATCGAATTTTTTGACGCCAAAATTGGTGGGCAAAAATATTGGTCTGCATCCAGTGTGGATCGTGTTTGGGCTATTTGTTTTTGGTGTGCTTTTTGGTTTTATGGGAGTTTTGTTTGCAACGCCGCTCACTGCAATTTGTGGCGTTTTGATCAGGCATTTGGCGCTTGAATATAAAAAACATATTTCATAGCTGAGATAATTATTTGTCTTATTGGGGGTGATATAGCCCTTAGACGCGACTGGCCACGCTTGGAGCGGCTAAGGGCTATATCACCCCTAATAAGACAAATAATTATCAATTATTAAATTTTTTAATTTGTAATGACAAACGAAATTGCAAGAGAAGTTGAAAAATTGGCGGAAGAATTTGGTTTTGATAAAAAAAGATCAATTGGCGAGGTGGCGCACGAGTTGGGCGTTGAGCCGCATGTTATTCGTTTTTGGGAAGATAATTTTGCGCAAATTAAACCAGAAATTGGCAAAGGCGGGCGGCGCTATTATTATAACAAGCAAATTGCGGTTTTGCGGCGGATAAAAAAGTTTTTATACGAAGAAGGCTACACAATTGCGGGCTTGCAAAAATTGTTGAAGAAGCGTAAAGTGGATGCTTATAAGGAAGAAGACCTTGATTTTATTGCTCTTGAGGGTGATAATGAATTTGAAATTGATGATTTTGTGCAAGTTGAAATTGTGCAAAATCAGTTGGAGGGTCGCAATCGCGATGAGGATCGCAATAACGGTCGCAATCTTGCCGCAAAGCCTAGTCTTTCTAAGGAGCAGCGTGAAGAAGTGTTTTCTTTATTTAAAAATATCACCAAAAATTTGGGTGATTTAAAAATGTTATTGCGTAGTTAAAATATGTATAATAAAAATAATATTTTTGCAAAAATAATTCGCGGCGAAATCAACTCTAACAAGGTTTATGAGGATGATGATGTGCTAGCGTTTTACGATATATCTAAGGCGGCGCCGGTTCATGTTTTGGTGATTCCAAAAGGTGAATATCTTGATTTTGGTGATTTTGTTGCCAAAGCGGGCGCGAAAAAAGTGGAGAATTTTTTTCAAAAAGTTTCGCATGTGGCGGGGCTTCTTGGTTTAGAAAAAAGCGGCTATCGCTTGATTAGCAATGTTGGGGCTGACGCTTTGCAGTCAGTGCCACATTTTCATGTTCATGTTTTAGGAAAGAAGCGTCTCGGGCCCTTAGTGGTTGGGGATGGTTCTAATCTGGCTCATATTTAGCCATATTTTTGCTTATTTTTAAATAAAATTTTTCAAAATATATCCTGATATTTTTCAAAATTTTATTTAAAAAGCGCTAAAAATATGTCAAAATCTGAGTCAGATTAGAACCGTCCCCAACCACAGTGGTTGCGGACGTGGCTCATGTTTAATTTATAATTTTATTTTTTATGGAAAAGCACGGAAGAGAAGCGACGAGATTAATTCATGCAGGGCGCGACCCCAAGCAGCAAGGGGGCATGGTGAATCCGCAAATTTATCAAAGCTCGACTATTGTTTTTCCAAACTATAAAGATTTGATTTATGCTGAGCGCGGCTATTCAAACAACGACTTGGTTGAGCCATATGAATTAAAATATGGACGCTATGGCACGCAAACAAATTTTGCACTTGAAAAAGCGATTGCCGATCTTGAAAATGGCTATAATTCTTTTGTGACTTCATCGGGCGCGGCTGCGGTGAACACTGCTTTGATGGCATTTTTGAAACAAGGCGATCACGTTTTGATGATTGACAGCATATATTCGCCAACACGCGGATTTGCTGACAAATTTATGAAAAAACTTGGCATTGAAACTACTTATTTTGCTTCGGATATTGGTGTTGATATTGAAAAAATGATTAAGCCAAACACGAAAGTGATTTTTATGGAAAGCCCTGGGTCGCTAACCTATGAAATTCAAGACGTGAAGGCTATTTGCAAAGTTGCAAAAAAGCATAATGTGGTGACGATTATTGACAATTCTTGGGCGAGTGGAATTTGCTTCAAGCCGCTAGATCACGGTGTTGACGTGTCGGTGATGGCGTTGACGAAGTATATCAATGGTCATTCGGATATGATTATGGGTTCGATCACCGTGCAAGAAAAACATTTTCGTGCGATGTATGAAGCCTTTAGATATATGGCTGTGACGGCTGCGCCATTTTGTTCTTATATGGTGCAACGTGGGATGAGAACGGCAAAAATTCGTATGGATCATTGCTTTAAGTCGGGGCTTGAAATGGCCAAATGGCTTGAAGGCAGGCCAGAGGTGGCGAAAGTTTTGTATCCGCCACTTGAATCAGAC
>CAYPUN010000077.1:5787-6858 GCA_964413985.1 uncultured Rickettsia sp.
AAATTGTGGAAGCGCGATTTTAATGGCGCGGCGAGCATTTTCTCGGTTATCCTTGATCGCAAATATTCTAAGGAGTCTTTGGCGCGTATGCTTGACAACTTGAATTTTTATGCGATGGGCTATTCTTGGGGTGGCTATGAATCGTTGATTTTGCCATTTGAAGTGACAAGAGTTGCGACAAAATGGGAATATGCTAACCACAGCTGCATCCGCATCAACATTGGCTTGGAAGATGTTGAAGATTTGAAAGAAGATTTGGATGCTGGCTTCAAAAGACTAAGAAAATGAGCAAAAATATAAACAAAAATTTAGAAGCAAAAATTGCTAAAATGCCTTTTGAAGAGGCAATTGCAAGGCTTGAAGAGGTTGCAGAAAAATTATCTTCGCAAAAAATTAGCTTGGATCAAATGATTGAGCTTTATGAGGAAGGTGATTTGTTGAAGAAGCATTGCGCTTCTAGGCTTGATGAGGCTAAGATGAAGATTGAGGTGGTTGAGAAAGGAGCTGTTTAAAAGAGATGGCGCTGGCGATATTTGAGAAATGTGCCTCCGTTTGAGATGTGCTCGCTTGAAATGCGCTTGTTTGGGATGCAGCTGTTTGAGATGCGCCAGTTTTAAATGTGCCCGTTTGAGATGTGATAGAGGCGCGCGTTTTGTCTGCCGCGCCTCTATAAAACTAAGACTATTTTATAATCCCCACTTTTTCATCAGATAAGCTTCAATTGGCGTTCTGTCGTCATTTTTCAGGGCGCGGCCATAGATGATGATTTCGCCGATATGGCCGTTGAAAAATGATGTTGCGGTTGATGTGTCGTTGCCTGCCGCGCCAATTCTTAATACGCGCAAGATGTTTGGATCGAAGTTTATAGCAAGGTTGGCACCAACTTGTGCGCCGCCAAAATAAAATTTATAGTTTGTGCCGTCATAAACTGCGGTTAGTAGTGCGGAGTTGTTTGCAGCGCCTGTGGCAGAAATTGTTGTGCCTTGCCAAGCAGTTGCGCCAACGGTTCCAAGCCATGTTTGATAGTGTGAGCCAGCGGTTAAATACATTGCGTAGCCTTTAAAAGTGGCT
>CAYPUN010000078.1:0-2323 GCA_964413985.1 uncultured Rickettsia sp.
GCAATTTCTTTTTGCAAATATTCATCGAGCAATTTCATCAAATAAGAAACTTCTTCGCTTGGGCGCTGCCAATTTTCTGATGAAAAGGCATATAAGGTTAAATATTTTATGCCAAATTCAATTGCGGCGTCGGCAATTTTTTCAATATTATCGACACCGCTTTTGTGACCATATGACAAGGGCAAGCCGCGCGATTTGGCGTAGCGATAATTGCCATCCATAATGATTGCAACATGCTGCGGAATTTTTAAACCTGATAATGATTTTTGTTTTTTTGAAAAAAACATCACACTTTCATCAATTCTTTTTCTTTCACCAAAACCGCATCATCAATTTTTTTGATGAATTCGTCGGTGGTTTTTTGAATTATATCAGAAAAAGAATGGGCTTGATCTTTGCCAATTTCTTTTTCGTGTTTTTTGAAATCGTCAAGAATGTCGCGGCGCACGTTGCGAATCGCCACTTTTTTATCTTCGCCATATTTTTTTGCCAATTTCACCAAATCTTTGCGACGCTCTTCGCTAAGTTTTGGAATCATGATTCTGACAATTTGACCATCAACCATCGGGTTAAAACCAAGGTTGGAATTGATGATACCTTTTTCAATTGCTTTGACATTTTCGCGGTCCCACACTTGAATTGAAAGCGTTGTCGCTTCAGGAACAGACACACTGGCAAGTTGCGAAATTGGCATCATCGCACCATAAACTTCGGCGCGCACTGTGTCAAGCAAATGCGGGCTGGCACGTCCTGTTGAAATGCTGTCAAGGTCACGTTTTAGTGATCCCATAGTGTCGTCCATTTTTTTTCGAGCTTTGTCGCTTAGTTCATTTATCATAAATTTTTATGTTTGTTAGGTTGATTTGAGAGTATTATTTTTTAAATTTTATTAATAAAAAATTCCCTTACATTATACAGTTTCGACAATCATTGCGCCGCCCTGCCCGCCGCCAATGCACAAAGTTGCAAGGCCACGTTTTTTGCCGCGTCTTTTTAACTCGCGAAGCAAGTGGATGACAATGCGCGCACCCGTCATGCCAACTGGATGGCCGAGTGCCACGCCGCCGCCATTGACGTTTAAAATTGCGTCATCAATTGCGCCAAGCGCTTTGTTGCGATTTAAAAATTTTTGCGAAAATTCATCTGATACAAAAGCTCTTTGGCAGCCTATAACCTGTGCTGCGAAGGCTTCGTTCAATTCAACCAAATCGATATCTTGCATCGACAAACCAGTTTTGTCAAAAAGTTTTGCAGTTGCAAAAACTGGACCAAGGCCCATGCGAGAAGGATCTAACCCAGCATAAGCAAAATCTCTGATATAGCCAAGCGGCGTCAATCCCATTTCTTTTGCTTTTGATTCGCGCATCAAAAACGCAAAAGCCGCGCCATCAGTCACTTGCGACGAGTTTCCAACGGTGACAGTTCCAGTGTTTCTTTCAAAATATGGCGGCAATTTTGCCAAAGCTTCAATGTTCTGCCCCTTACGCACACCTTCATCTTCCTCAATCATCTTGCTGTTTTTTTCGTCATTGTTGAAGATGGGAATTATTTCTTCTTTGAAGATGCCATTGCCCATGGCGCGTTCTGCGCGTTGATGGCTGCGCAGCGAAAATTCATCTTGTTGCTGACGTGTAATTTTAAAATCGCGCGCCACATTTTCTGCGGTGCAGCCCATAATCAAACCCGACACAGGATCTGTCAAGCCTTGCTGCAAGCCAATCACGGGCGTTAAAAAACTTGGACGAAAAGTTAAAAAAGTTTCTAATTTTTGTTGCAAAGTTTTTGATTTGAACAAGCGGCCAAAAAATTCTGTCATTTTTTTGCCATAAAAAAGCGGGATGTTGCTCATCGATTCAACCCCGCCAGCTATGATTATATCGGCTTCGTCATTTAAAATTTTCATCGCCGCAGTGCTCATCGCTTCCATGCCCGAAGCGCAATTGCGATGCACTGTAAATGCTGGAATATGCTCTGGCAAATCGGCCTTGAGAGCGATCACGCGAGCAATGTTGGCAGCCTCTGCGGGCTGTGCCACGTTGCCAATAATAACTTCATCAACTTTGTTTACATCAATGCCGCTGCGAATTATAACTTCTTTCAAAATGCGAGCGCCAAGATCGTGCGCAGTGAGGTTTTTCAACACTCCGCCGGCTTTTCCCATAGGAGATCTAAAACCTGCAACAACTGCAATTCTTTCTTTCATTTTAGTAAGATTTAGTTAATTTATATTGTAGCAATACTATATGTTTACATCAAGATAACTAAAAATCAAAATGATTAATCAAAAAAATCACGAACTAGTTGAATTTGCAAATTATTTGGC
>CAYPUN010000078.1:2423-6758 GCA_964413985.1 uncultured Rickettsia sp.
TTTAAAAAATTGTCAAAAATGGCAAAATATCAAAAATTTGGCGGCGTGATTTATGGCGGCGATTGCTATTCATACGCCCTACTCGCATCTGGCTTTGTCGACATTATTGTTGAGCCAAGTTTGCAAGTTTATGATTATGCGGCATTGATTCCGATTATAAAAATGGCAGGTGGAAAAATTGGGTTTTTTGATAGCGAGGAATTTTCTTTGAAAGGTGATGCAAAAATTCTTGCTTGTGCGAGTGAAACCTTGTTTGACAAGGTTTTGCAGGTGATGAAATAAATTCAAGATTTTTCAGGTCAAGATTTTTCAGGTGATGAAGTGATTTAGGTAACTATCCCCTCTCTTTAGAGTGAGTGCTATAACCCTTGGACGCGACTGAGCCACGGTGTGGAGCGTCCAAGGGTTATATCGCTCGCTCTAAAGAGAGGGGATAATTACCTAAATCAACCCACCCCAAGCCTGCGATTTCTCTCAAGCCTCATCTTCTCAAAATCATCTCCCGCATGATAAGACGAGCGCGTCAATGGGCTTGAAGCCACCATCAAAAATCCTTTATTATAAGCCATTTTTTTATAAAACTCAAACTCCTCAGGAGTGACATAGCGATCAACAGGCGCGTGCCTCAAGGTTGGTCGCAAATATTGTCCAATTGTCAAAAAATCAACATCCGCCATGCGCAAATCGTCCATCACTTGCAGCACTTCGTCCTTAGTCTCGCCAAGCCCCACCATCAATCCAGATTTTGTGAAAATTGTTGGATCAATTTCTTTGACACGCTTCAACAAATATAAAGAGTGAAAATAACGAGCCCCCGGACGTATAGATGTATAAAGGCCCGGCACGGTTTCAATATTGTGATTAAACACATCTGGTTTTGCTGCAACAACTTTTTCCATCGCGCCATCTTTACGCAAAAAATCTGGCGTTAAAATTTCGATTGTGGTTTGCGGTGCAGAAATTCTGATTTTTTCGATACAAGAAACAAACTGCGACGCGCCACCATCAGCCAAATCGTCGCGATCAACTGACGTGATCACGATATGCTTCAAACCAGTTGCCGCCGCAACTTCAGCAACATTGTCAGGCTCGTGCGGATTCACCGCATCTGGCTTGCCAGTTTCGATATTGCAAAATGAACAAGCTCTGGTGCAAACCGAACCCAAAATCATAACCGTGGCATGCTTTTGCGCCCAGCATTCGCCAATGTTTGGGCAGGCCGCTTCTTCGCAAACTGTGTGCAATTTGCGCTTGTTCAAAATTTCTTTTGTTTCATAATAACCTTTTGACACAGGCGCTTTGACCCTTATCCAGTCTGGCTTGCGCAGCATTTGTTCTTTTGGAGCTGATTGCGCAAAACCGCGCAAGTCTTTGTTGTCAAGCTTCGCGATCTGTCCACTATCTCTTTTTTCTTCTCTACTTTGCATCTATTTTGTTTCTCCAGTTACAACATATTTTGCAATTTCTGCAATGTTGGTTGAGTGATCAGCCAAGCGCTCAAAGCTTTTGGCGATGAATAAAATATTGATAACATTTTTCACCTGCTCGCGGCTAAAATTATCTTGCTCCAAAATCACAAATAAATCGCTATAAATTTTGTCGATTTTGTCGTCACTTTTCAAAACTTCGTCAGCCTCTGCAAGGTTCTGGCTGTTGAACGCATCAACTGAATCATGTGCCATAATTTTTGACAAATCTAACATCGCCAAAAGTGAAGCTTCGATATCAGCATCAAATTTTTTTGACTTGATGCGCAAAACTTTTTTGATAATGCTCTTGGCCTGATCGCCAATGCGCTCTAGGTTTGATGACACTTTCAATGACGAAACAATATAACGCAAATCAACTGCCATTGGCTGACGCATCGCCAAAACTGCGGTGATTTTTTTCTCCACCAAAAAGTCGAGAGCGTTGATTTTGTAGTCGTGCGACGTGATTTGCTCAAGCAAATCTTCGCTTGGATTTGAAATTGCGCGCGAGACATAATCAAGAGATTGCGCCACCAAATGCGCCATGTCATCAAGCGTTGAAGCCACAGCTTGCAAGTCTTTGTCGTATGATTTAACCGTATGTTCTTTGAGGCTCATTTGTGAAATTCTAAAAATTTGAATTTTAAATATAATTATAATAATGTGATATTTTATAATTTTAAATTGATTTATGCAAATATTAGTAATTGGTTCTGGCGGAAGAGAGCATGCAATTTGTGAAAAATTTTCAGCCTCAAAAAAAGTTGAGAAAATTTTTGCCATGCCGGGAAACGCTGGAATAGGCTTGGTTGCTGAGTGCATAACCGATATAAAAACCACAAACCACAGCGCAATCATAAATTTTTGCCAAGCAAAAAAAATCGATTTAGTGTTTGTGGGGCCAGAACAGCCGCTGGTTGATGGCCTTGTTGATGATTTGCAAAAAGCCGGCATAAACGCCTTCGGCCCTTCAAAATATTGTGCCCAGCTTGAAGGATCAAAAGCTTTTATGAAAGATTTGGCAGCGCAAAACAACGTTCCAACCGCGCGCTATCAGGTTTTCACCGCTTTTGATGAAGCGTTAGAATTTGGCAAAAAACTTGGTTTTCCATGCGTTATAAAAGCCGATGGGCTGGCTGCTGGCAAGGGCGTGGTGATTGCACAAGACTTGGAAGAATTAACCACAACCCTGCACGAATTTTTTGATGGCAAATTTGGTGAAGCCAGCAAAACCGTGGTTTTAGAAGAATTTTTAACTGGCACGGAAGTGAGCTATTTCACAATTTCTGACCGCGAAACCTTTATCAGCCTTGGTGCAGCGTGCGATCACAAAAAAGTTGGCGAAGATGAAACTGGCGCCAACACAGGCGGAATGGGCACTTTTGCCCCCTCACCTTTTGTGACCAAAGAAATTGAAGAGCAAATTTTAAAAACCATAATCACGCCAACGCTTGAGGCTCTAAAGCAAAAAGGCCGTCCATTTTGTGGGGTTTTGTTCGCCGGAATAATTTTGACCGCGCAAGGTCCAAAATTGCTAGAATTCAACACACGCTTTGGCGACCCAGAAACACAGGTTCTGTTGCCTCGCATCAAATCCGATTTTGCCGATTTGATTTTTGCTGCGGCAACAAACAATCTGGCAAAAATTAAAGTTGAATTTGATGAGGAAGAAAAATTTGTTTGCGTGGTGATGTGCGCAAATGGCTATCCCGAGGCTTATAAAAAAGGCACAGAAATTGTTTTAGACAAAACAAAAAATCTCAGCGACACAAAGATTTTGCACGCAGGAACTGCGCTACAAAACAATCAACTGATCGCAAATGGCGGACGAGTTTTGAACATAATCGCTCATGCAAAAACCTTTGCCAAAGCACGCGCAAAGGCTTATGAAGCTGTTGATTTGATTGATTGGAAAGATGGTTTTGTGCGCCGCGATATTGCAAAAAAAGTTGAAAATCTTTAAGCTTTGCGCGTCGCGATACTTGCAAAAAAGTCGAAAATCTTTAAGCGAAAATTTTTGTTTTGCTACATTTCGCAAAATCGAAAATTGACAAGATCAAAATTAGCAATAACCTAGGCGGCGAAAGTTTTTTAACCAAAATATAAGCATATGTCAAAAAATAAAATCCTCGCAATCTCTGCAATTTCGAGTGTTCTTGCATTGCAAAACGCAAATGCCATTCCAGCACCAACACAAAGCACCGATGTCGTCCTAAGTGGAGCGCAAGCAATCTCAACACTCAACATCGCACTTGGCACTAACGCAATTTTGCAAGATCGCATTGATCGCACCCAACTAAACCGCACTAATTTTAGCAACAATCTCTGGGTCACTCCCTATGCAAGATTTGGCACGCAAAATGGCAATGACTCAGTTGAGGGATTTAAAGAAAAAACAACCGGCATCAGCTTTGGACTTGACAAAAAACTTGACAGTCAAACATTGGTTGGAGCTGCAATTGACATGGCCCAAACCACCACAAAATCAAGAGGCGCAATCGATGAATCATCTGACGCAAGCAGCTATAGCGCCAGCGTTTATGCCAAAAAATTATTCGGCCAAAATTATGAACTAAACTCAATTGCGACTTATGCAATCGACAAATATACCAGCAAGCGCCTTTCAGAAACAACTTATGCAACTGGAAATTACACCGGCTGGCATTCAATGATTAGCGCTGAGTTGTTGCGTCATTTCAAAATTGACAGCAAGCAAACAATTTCGCCTTTGTTTAAAATTTATGGCGCTCACGCAGAAGTTTCAGATTATGAAGAAAATAATTCTTTGGTTTATACTGTGCAAAATCAAAGAGCCTCGTCTTTTATTTCAAGCATTGGCGCGAAGTATGAATATAAAATTTCTACA
>CAYPUN010000079.1:0-6725 GCA_964413985.1 uncultured Rickettsia sp.
TCTTGCAACAAATTCGACACTTCAAAACGCTTGCCATATTTGCCTTCGAACTCTTTCAATCTAGCCACAACTTTGTCAATTCCAACTGAATCAGCATAGCGCAAAACGCCGCCTCTGAAGGCTGGAAAGCCTGTGCCCATAATCATCGCCATGTCTAAATAACGTGCATTTTTGACAACGTTTTCTTCGAGGCATTTTGCCGCCTCATTGACCATTGTCAAAATGCAGCGATCAATTATTTCGCCGTCAGAAATATAGAAATTGGTGATATTTTTTTCTTGACGCAATTTGGCTAGAATGCCCGCTATTTCTGGGTTGAGAGCCTTGTTGTTTTCGCCAGAAAAGTGATTGTAAAAACCTTTTTGCGATTTTTGTCCAAGCAATTCTTTGTGATTTTTATAAATTTCGTCGAGAATATCTGCAACGCGCATACGCTCGCCATAAGCATCTTGCAAAGAATGTGCAACTTTGCAGCCAACGTCAATGCCAACCACATCCGCTAAAATAAAGGGCCCCATCGGCATACCAAAATTTTCAATCAGGTGATCAACGCGCGTGATTTCGGCGCCTTCTTGCAGCAAATATGAGGCTTCGTTCATATATGGCAGCAAAATTCTGTTGACCAAAAAGCCAGCGACATCCTTGACTACGATTGGCGTCTTGCCCAATTTTTTGGTTAATTTTACAACCTTTGCCACAGTTTCAATTGAAGTTTTTTCGCCACAAATAACTTCAACCAAAGGCATACGATTTACTGGATTGAAGAAATGCATCCCAGCGAAGCGCTCAGGATTTTGTAGGGCGTGCGCCATTTCGCTGATTGAAAGAGACGATGTGTTGCTGACAATAATTGTATCTTTTTTTACTTTTGTTTCAGCTTCTGCAAGCACAGTTTTTTTCACCGCCATATTTTCTACAACAGCTTCAACCACAAAATCAACATTGTCAAAGCCGCTAAAATCAAGGCTTGAGGTCACTTTTGATATTTTCAAATTCACCTGCTCTGGCGTTAATTTTCTAATTTTTTTCAGCTGGTTGAAGATTTTTAAAACTTGGTTATAGCCTAGAGTGATCGCGTTTTGCGTGATATCTTTAACACGAATATCGATGTTGTTATTTGCAAAAAGCCAAGCAATTCCACCACCCATAACACCAGCACCAAGAAGCGCTGCATGCTTGACATCAGTGGTTGCAACGGCACTTCCATAAACGCCATCATCTTTTTTTAGCTCTTCATTGATGAAGAAAATTTCGATCAAATTTTTTGAAATATCGCCAATTGCCAATTCGCAAAAAGCTTCAAGTTCAACATTGAATCCGCGCTTGCTATATGTGAGCCCATAGGTTCTTTTGATAACCTCTAAAGCATAAAAAGGCGCCGGATATTTGCCCTTAGTTTTTTGCCATAAATCTTTTTTGGCAAGATAATAAATCACATGCTTCATCATCAAAATTGATTCGATGAAAAAGCGCTTCTTTGCTGCTTTGAGACGCGATTGCAAATAGTGATTATTGTCACCCTGATTGATGATTTCGGTTGCAAAATGACTTAATTTTTCTTCCAAAAATTCTTCACGCACAATGTCGTCTACAAGCCCGATTTTAAAGGCTTTTTTGGCATCAACTGGCTTTCCTGAAAGAATAATTTTTAGCGCTTCTTGCAATCCAATCAAGCGTGGCAAACGTTGCGTGCCGCCAAATCCGGGGATTATTCCAAGACCAACTTCTGGCAAACCAAGAATGGTTTTGTGGTTCATCACCGCCACGCGATATTTGCAAGCCAGCGCCAATTCTAGCCCGCCGCCAAGACATGCACCATTTATGACCGCAATAGTTGGAATTCTCAACTCAGCAATTTTTGTCAAAATATTTTGCCCGCGCGAAACTTTTTCTAGCGCATCTTTTTTATCGCGAATATCCTTGATTTCATTGATGTCAGCCCCTGCAATAAAAACATCTTTCTTCGCCGAAGAAATCAACAGCAATCGAATCGCCTTATTGCCATCAATCACATTGAGAGCCTTCTCGAGCTCAAGCAACACCGGCACCGAAAGCTTGTTCACTTTCTCATTTGGCAAATCAAAAACCAAATTCGCCACCCCGTTTTTATCGATTGTAAATTGTAAGTTTGACATATTTATTTAATGTGCTAAAAATTTTTCAACCTCTAAAGCTGCCATACAACCAGTTCCAGCAGCCGTCACCGCTTGACGATAAATTTTATCTTGAATATCTCCCGCCGCAAAAACACCAACAATATTTGTTGTTGCCGTGCCTTTTTTGGTTAGAATATAGCCTTCTTCATCAATATCTAAGCCTGTGCCGCGAAAAATATCAGAATTTGGTTTGTGGCCAATTGCAATAAAAATTCCATCAATTTTCATTTCTTTTATCGAGCCATCAACGGTGTTTTTAAGACGCGCTCCCGTCACTGATCTAGGGCTTTCAGAGCCCAACACTTCTTCCAAAGCATGATTCCAAATCACTTCAATTTTCGGATTGTTAAAAAGACGATCTTGCAGAATTTTTTCTGATTTAAATTTGTCGCGACGATGCACCACATAAACTTTTGACGCGTGATTTGTGAGATATAAAGCCTCTTCAACCGCGCTGTTGCCACCTCCAACCACAATCACTTCTTTTTTCTTGAAGAAAAATCCATCGCAAGTTGCACAACCAGAAACACCAAATCCTTGGAATTTTTTTTCTGATTCAAGCCCAAGCCACTTGGCTTGCGCACCTGTTGAAATTATCACCGCATCAGCTTCATAAACATCTTCCGATTCACCAACCATCACAAAAGGTCGCTTTGAAAAATCAACTTTTTTGATATGATCGGCAATCATTTTTGTGCCAACGTGTTCGGCTTGCTTGGCCATTTGCTCTACAAGCCACGGACCTTGAATTGCATCGGCAAATCCCGGATAATTTTCAACTTCAGTTGTGATTGTAAGTTGGCCACCCGGTTGCATGCCACTCACCAAAATTGGCTGCAAATTTGCGCGCGCTGCATATATCGCCGCAGTATATCCTGCGGGGCCCGAGCCGATTATTATTACTTTTGATTTGTGCGTTACCATATAAGTTTTTTCTAAAATTTTAATTTTACAACATCAACATGCCACCATTAACATGCAGCGTCTGACCAGTGATATAGCCAGCTTCATCACTTGCCAAAAACGCAACTCCTGCAGCGATATCTTCAGGAGATCCCATTTTTTGCATTGGAATTGATTTTAAAATTCCATCTTTTTGCACGTCGTTCAAAACATCTGTCATAGCAGTTTGAATGAAGCCCGGAGCCACGCAGTTGATGGTGATTCCGCGACTTGCAATTTCTTGCGCAAATGATTTGCTCATGCCAACCATGCCCGCTTTTGATGCCACATAATTTGCTTGCCCCGGATTGCCAGTGAAGCCAACAACCGAAGAAATATTGATGATGCGACCCGCTTTGCGTCTGATCATTTTCTTGATGGCGCTGCGATTTAAAATGAAAGTTGATTTTAAGTTTACATCCAAAACTTGATCCCAATCTTCGTTTTTGATACGAAGTGCAAGATTGTCTTTGGTGATTCCGGCGTTGCAAACCAAGATGTCGATTTGTCCACCAGCAAGCTCTTCGGCCTTGTCAAACAAAGCTTCAACTTGTGCAAAATCTGTCAAATTGCAGGCTAAAATTTTTGCTTTATCTTCGCCAATTTGCGCCTGCAATTCTTTTAATTTTTCTTCTCTGGTGCCAGACAAAATAACTTTTGCGCCTTGCTTGACAAGTGATTGAGCGATTGCAGCCCCAATGCCACCAGTTGCTCCAGTTATTAATGCAGTTTTTGAATGAAGTCTGAACATATATATTTTATTAATTAATTATTTCACAATCTCAATTAAGCGATTCATTTTCTCGATCTCTTTCTTAGAATATCCTGTATCGTTATATTTTTCATCCACTTTTTGTTCAGCCTTATCTGACAAAGCTCCAGCTTCATCAGCACCTTTTTTATCATCTTTTTCGTCAATGATTTCGTCAATTTTGTCATCAAGTTTTTCCTTCGGCAAATCGTCAGCATCAAGTAATTTGTCAGTCATATTATCGAGAGCCTTACTTATCACTGGCTGCATAAATTTCCCCGAAGCACGCACAACGTGATAGCACCGCGCCTGCGTAAGCCACTCTGGCAATTGCTCGGTTTTTTCTTTTTTAGTTTTTTCTTCTTTTCCATTGAGCAAAGAATAAAAATTTGCGGTCACAGCATAAAATAATCCGAAAATCAAAAGTGACTTCACCACGCCAAACAAAAGGCCCAAGAAGCGATCAAGATTTTCTGGCATTTTTTCTTTCCAGTCATGCGCCAGATTTCTTGTGGCAAAAAATATCGCGATAAAAATTAATATAAAAACTATTGCGGAGCTTGCCACGTTTACAACCAGCTTGTTGCTGGAATAATGTTCGATAAATTTTGCAGCGTATGGGGTGAGCAAATAAGCCAGCGCAACGGTTATCAGCCAATTTAGCAACGCGAAAATTTCTTTGACGAAGCCGCGAAAAAAGGCGACTAATATAAATATGAAAGACAAAACAAAAAATATAATGTCGAACATGTTGAAAGTTGTGGACATGGCTTAAAAAATTAAAATTTAAATAATCGAACAAATGGCAAGTCGCGCAGAATCTGCTTTGGCGATTTTGCATTGCCTTGCTCGTCACAAAATAAATGTTGCGAATTTTCTTTTATTTTAGAAGAAAAATTACGTATTTGCGATTTAAACTTCTCAAATTTCATCACTTTTTCAATTTGCAAATCGATGAATTTTTTGGTTTTTTCTAAATTCGCAGAATTATCTTTAACAAAAACAAAAAAACTTTGCAAAATTATTTTTGATAAAGTTAGCCTTTTGGTATAAAAATTGAAGTCGGTTGATTTGTCGCCAATTGCGCTCCAAATAGCATCGGCAAGCTTTCCGACGTGTTTCATCGCCATCAAAAGCGGGCGCGCACCTTGAGAAATCTTGGTGAAATTGTGCAAATCGAGATAAAAATTTTGCAAACGCTGCAAAGCCAGTTGATTGGCGGCTTCGTTCTCAAAAATCACATAAAGTGAAAATTTTATCTTTTCACGCACTTTAAAACTTGTAAAATCTGGTGTTGTCGCTATTTTGTCTAGCAGTTTTTGATTTTGTTCAGCTATATAAAATTCAATCAGATCTAAACAACCTGTTTCAAAAATTAAATTTTTAAATTTTGGATCAATTTGTGAAAGCTCAAAAGCCTTGACAAGCGTGGCATCACCCCACCCTTCAAAGGCGGCGATTTTGAGAAAATTTTGAAGAATTTTACGCTTGTTTTCAACAGAAT
This sequence comes from uncultured Rickettsia sp., assembly GCA_964413985.1. Classification (GTDB taxonomy): domain Bacteria; phylum Pseudomonadota; class Alphaproteobacteria; order Rickettsiales; family UBA1997; genus CAMCFD01. The sequence continues at coordinate 5,354 of CAYPUN010000079.1, forward strand.
CCAAAATCATAAATTGTAAAAAATATTTTAAAAAACTTTTAAAAAAACTGATTGTTATATTTATAAAATTAAGTGAGTGAAATATTTACGTAGCCCCGCTTAGCTTTTTTTAAACCGACGAGGTTTAAAAAAAGGTTGCCGTAGGGGCGTAGTAAATATTTCACTCACTTAATTTTATAAATATAACAATTCCATATAAAAATTCTATGGCCACAAGCACTAAGTTACTCCCTGTTCACAAGAGATTCAACATCTCATTTTCGCATGGCGAAGGTATGTATCTTTTTTCTGAAGACAAAAAATACCTCGATTTTGGTGCCGGCATTGCCGTGAACTGCCTTGGACATTGCCATCCAAAGATGGTTGAGGCAATCACGACGCAGGCAAAAAAATTGTGGCACGTTTCTAATATTTACAACGTGAATGAATTGAACGAATATGCTGAAAAGCTTGTGGGAGTAAGCTTTGCGGATTATGTATTTTTTTGCAATTCTGGCGCAGAAAGCATTGAATGTGCAATAAAAATGATTCGCCGGCATTTTTATGTAAAAAATATGCCTGAAAAAAATCGTATCATAACCTTCACTGGCGCGTTTCACGGCCGCACAATTGCCACAATTTCTGCCGCAGGCAAAGAAAAATATCTTGAGGGCTTCAGACCAGCTTTGGATGGCTTCGACAACGTTGAGTTTGGCAATATTGAAGCTGTGAAAAAAGCAATCACCAAAAACACTGCCGGCATTTTGATTGAGCCAATTCAAGGCGAAGAAGGCATTCGCGTCTGCGATAAAAAATTCTTGCAGCAATTGCGCCAACTTGCCGATGAAAATGATTTGTTGCTGGCGTTTGACGAGGTGCAATGCGGCATGGGACGCACTGGGCATTTGCACGCTTATGAACATTATGGTGTCACGCCCGATATAATTTCTGTTGCCAAAGCAATTGCTGGGGGCTTTCCTCTTGGCGCTTGTCTTGCCACCAAAGACGCCGCAAACGGCATGACTGCTGGCATGCACGGCACAACCTATGGCGGCAACCCTTTAGCCATGGCCGTTGCGCACTCTGTTTTGAATGTGATGCTTGAGAAAGATTTTTTTGCCAATGTGCGCAAACACAGCGAAGAACTTAGAGCTATGCTGCTGCAGACGCAATCACAATTTCCAGAAATCATCACCGAAATTCGCGGCGTTGGCTTAATGCTTGGCATAAAAATTAGTGACAAAATCGAACACTCTAAGGTGGTTGAGCAATTTATTCTAAACGGTTTGTTGACAATTCCCGCCGCAAACAATGTGATAAGAATAATTCCGCCGCTAATTATAAATTCTGATCATATAAAAGAGGCGCAAGAAAAAATTATAACTAGTTTAAA
>CAYPUN010000080.1:0-6600 GCA_964413985.1 uncultured Rickettsia sp.
CTGGATATAATTTTGATGACGTAAACGCTGCGGAATTTTTTAACGAACTGGTTGTCGAAAAAGCAATGATGCCGGAAGCGGTTGTCAAAGAAGAGGGGCCAAGTGCATCAGTTGAAAGTGCTTCTTTTAATTCGGTAGCAAAAACAGCAGCAAAAACACACAAACCTGATCAGGTGGAATCACCAAATCTTGATTCTTTTTCAAGCGTAAGGCAATAGAAAAACTCTATTAGTGATAAGCGAGATGAGTCTAAAATTATATAAATTTATACACCACCCGACAACGTATTGAAACGACTAAACCTCCACCACCTGCAAAACCCTACCCCTCTCAAACCCTTGCGGCAGAAGGCTTAGCGACGTTGCACTAAAAAAACATTGCAACCCCAGCTGCATAATTTCCTTCAACAAATTGTTCTTTTTATTGTCGTCTAAATGCGACATAATTTCATCGAAAATCAAAATGGTTGGCTGGTTTTTATAGGTGGCGGAAATTTTGGCGCGTGCTAGTGTGATTCCAAGCATAATTGATTTTTGCTCTCCCGTTGAAGAATTGGCCGAAGGCGCGTTTTTGTTGAGGAAAAGCGCTGTAAAATCGCTTCTGTGAACCCCGAATTCTGTTTTGAAATTCTCACGATCTTGTTCGCGATTTTGCCGCAATTTATCGAGATAAAATTCTTCGATTTGTAATGCGCTTTTTTCGCCAGCCATCTCTTCAATTTGGCCATTGATTTGCAATTGCGCTTTTGGAAAATTTGACTCAAAAGAATTGATTGCTTTGTTAAAAAAACCAATGGCGTCAATGCGTGCGAAGGCAATGGCTACACCGAGTTCGACGATTTTGTTTTCGACAATTTCAAGCCATCTATCACCGCCACCTTGCCCACGATATTTTTGCAAAATCAACAATCTTTCTTTGAGTGATTTTTGATAGAGATTAACGCGCTTCGAGTGCTCTGCATCTATGTCGCAGACAATTTTGTCGAGATAATCACGCCGCTCAGATTTGCCCGAAATCAGCAACAATTCAAGTTGCGGAGTGAGCCAAATAAAATTTATTAGATCATTTTGATAATCACTAAGACGCTTGCCGCTCAAGGGCTCACCATTGATATGAAAAACTTTTTTCTTCGCCGTTTTATCAAATGAAACGCCGATTTTTTCGATTGAATCGTCACCATCAAGATCGCAATATAAAGTGAATTGATCGGCTTTTTGATGATTTTGAAAATCGCTGAAAATCATTTCTTCAAAATCGGCTCCACGCAGTGGTTGAGAGCGTCCAAACAGGGTGATAGCTTCAAGAATATTGGTTTTTCCAACGCCATTTTCGCCGCACAAAAAAACCAGCGGCGCTTCATCGAGGGCAATTTTTTTTAAAGTAAAATTGCGAAAATTTTGTAAAATTAATTTGGTAATTTTTACGTTTGGCAAAATTTGAAAAAATTATTTGAGCGGTAAAAAGCTGGCGCAAGAGCTTGAAATAGCGAGCTTGAAATATTCAACAAAAGACATGCACGCGCAAATCAAATCAGTTGCACCGCAGATAAAAATCTTTTTTAAATTCTTACCGGCATAATCACAAACATCGCATTAAAATCTTTCGCTTCAACCAACGCTGGAGAATTGCCGTCTTTAAATTTGATCATCAATTCTTCTTTGTCAATTTGCCCAATCACATCAAGCAAATAACGCGAATTGAAGCCAATTTCAACTTTGTCGCCGTCATAAGCCACTTCAAGCTCTTCATGCGCGAAACTGCCGTCATTAGCGTTGATTTGCAGCATAATTTTGTTTGCTTCCACCGTCATTTTCACCGAGCGATGTTTGTCAGAGGCAACTGTTGAAACACGATCAACGCAGTCAAACAAAGACTTCTTGTTGATGGTTGCGATTTGTGTGTTATTTTTTGGCAACACTTTTGTATAATCAGGAAAATCGCCATCAATCAATTTTGAAACGATAGTTGTGTTGTCTGCGGCAATTTTAATTTTGGCGCGCGACACGCAAACCGTAAGATCTTTTGCCCCTTCGATAATTCTTCTAATTTCATTTACTGATTTTTTTGGCAAGATCACACCAAAGTCTTTATCCAGATTTGGCGCGCCCAAGTGAGCCATTGCCAAACGGTGTCCGTCAGTTGCAACAAGGCGAAGTTCAAAACCGTTATCGGTCTTGAGAGCTTGAAAAAACAAGCCGTTTAGATAATAGCGCGTTTCATCGCTTGAAATTGCAAAGCGTGTTTTGTCGATCATTTTTGCCAATTTGTCGGCTTCAATTTTCACTGGCTCAGAAAGCTCTCCTTCCGCCAAAGACGGGAACTCAGAAGAATCGATGCATGGCAAATTATATTTTGATTTGCCCGATTTGATTTGCAAAATATTTGGATTTTCTTGCAAAACTGTAATTTTAGAATTGTCGGGAATTTTTCTGATGATGTCATAAAACATTTGCGCCGGCACAGTGGTAGAGCCGTTGCTTTCCATTTCGGTTTCAAAATTTGCCGTGATCAAAATGTCCATGTCGGTGGCAAACAAAATCACTTTGCCATTTTGCGCTTCGATTTTTACGTTTTGCAAAACAGGAATTGTGTTTTTCTTTTCAACGGCGCCATTCACATTGGCCAGCGCTTTCAATAAAATGGGTTTCGTAACTTCAAATTGCATAATTTTAAAAAATGGTTATTATACCGATTAGTATATAATTTTCGTATATAAATTCAACTTTTTTTGTGATTTAATGGCTTTGGCGCTTGCAAATACAGTGAAATTACAGCAAATAGCCTCAAATCCGCGCAACAGCGCGTGGGTTTTTGCCTCGGCAGGCGCTGGCAAAACCAAGGTTTTGACCGACAGAGTGCTGCGTTTGCTGCTTGATGGCGTTTTGCCAAGCAAAATTTTGTGCCTCACTTTCACCAAAACTGCGGCAACTGAAATGCAAGAAAGAATCAACGCCCGCTTGGCTGAATTGGTTCTGCTTGATGACCAGAAATTAAGCGAAAATATCGCCTTGCTAACTGGAGGCGTGGCAACTGAAAAATTGTTGAAAAAAGCGCGAATTTTATTTGCACAAATAGTTGATGCAGGCTCGCAGATCAAGGTTCAAACCATTCATGCATTTTGCCAAAATTTAATCAAAATTTTTCCGTTTGAAGTTGGTGTGAAACCAAATTTTGAGGTGATGGATGATAATTTGGAGGCAATTTTTTTGCAAAAAGCGAAGAAAGAGATATTGCTGCAAAGCTTAGAAAATCAAGGATTGCAAGAGATTGTCAAGCAAATTAGCGGCAAATTGAGTGAAGACAATTTTCTTGAATTGATTGCTAAAATTTTGGCGCAAAAAGAACGTTTGGTTTTTTTGAAAAACGAGTTTGGCAATACACAAAATATTATCGCTGAAATTTTTAAAATTTTTGCAGTTGAGAGTGACGAAAATGAAGCCGAAATTTTTGCAAAATATCGCTCTGAAATTTCTTGTGAGAAAATTTTGCAAATGTCGTATGACCTTGCTGGTAGTGACTCTAAGACCAATCAAAAAAATGCCAAATTGTTAAAAATTTGTGGCGATGATTTTTCACTAAAAAACTTCCCCACCTATAAAGAAATATTTTTTACCAAAGGCAATGAGCCGCGAAAAGTGGGTTCAATTTTTACCAAAGGATTCGAGCATTACACCGATTTTGTCCTACAGCAGCAAGGTTTGATCGAAGATTTTCTCGATCACATAAACTCTTGCAAAACCGCCAACGGCACTGCTTTGCTGCTAAATTTTATCGACCAAATTCTTGAAAAATATCAAGAATTAAAAAACAAAAATTCGCTGCTCGATTATAATGATTTGATTATAAAAACCGAGCAGATGCTACATAATCAAGACTTCTCGGCCTGGATTAAAATGCGTATGGATGGTTTTTTTGACCACATTTTGATTGATGAATCGCAAGACACCAACCATCGCCAATGGAATATTGTCAAGGTTTTGACGGAAGATTTTTTTTCTGGCGAGGCGGCACAAAAACAAAATCGCACAATTTTTATCATTGGTGACGACAAGCAATCGATCTATAGTTTTCAAGGCTCCGAGCCAAATATCAGCCATGAAATTTTTTCTTATTATCAACAAAAATTAGCCGGCAGTTCTTTTAAATTGCACAAAATTGATTTGTCGAATTCGTTTCGCTCTTTGCCAAATATTTTGCAAATGGTGGATATGGTTTTTGAGGACAACAAACATCTTGGAACCCTTGATTATCAAGCTCACAATGCCATTCGTGAAGGCGCGGGAAAAGTTGAAATTTGGCCACAAATAAAATTGCAAAAAACGCCAAAAGAAAAAACTTTTGCGTGGCAAGAAATTACTCAAAACAATGATGATGAAATTTGCGAACAAGAAATTTTGGCTGAAATTATTGCACTGAAGATAAAAGGCTGGATCGTTGAAAACAGAGCGTTGCAAGGCAAAAATCGACCAATAAATTATGGCGATATTATGATTTTGTTGCGCAATCGCAAAAACGGTTTTGACAAATTGTTGCAGCAAAAATTCTATGAAAATGACATTCCGTTTAACAGCACCAAAAAAACCGATTTTGCTGAAGAACTGATAATTCAAGATCTGCTTGCAGCCGCCAAATTCGCGCTTTTGACGCATGATGATTTAAATTTGGCTGCATTGTTAAAATCGCCATTTTTTGCTTTTGATGAAGAAAAATTGCTGCGCGTGGCAACAATAAAAAACCAAAATGAAATTAGTTTGTTTGAAGCCTTGAAGCTAGACAAATCAAGCTCTCAAGACGTTTTGTTTTTAGAAGAAATTATAAAAAAATCACGCACAGAAAATTGCTTTGCGTTTTTTTCATTTTTGCTATCAAAAGATTTTTATCAAAAATTTAACACCGAATTTGGCCACCAAGGGGCTCCAACGCTGGATCAATTTCTGATAAGAGTTTTTAGCTTTTATAAAAACACCTCACCAAATTTACAAAAATTTATCGATTTTGCGCAAAAACTAAATCCAAGAATTTCGTTGGAAGCAACAAAAAGCAACAGAGTGATAATCACCACAATCCACGCCGCCAAAGGCTTGCAAGCCCCAATCGTGATAATTCCAGATTGCTGTTTCAACTTCAAGCAATCGCCAACTGCCAAAGAAAATTTGCTCTGGGCGCCACAAGAAATTGACGGCAAAAAGCTGCTTCTGCCCGTGTGGTGCCTGCGCAAAGACGAGGAAGGAAAATTGGTAAAAATGCTAAAATCACACAAAACCGCTGCCGCCCATGAAGAATATTGGCGCTTGTTTTATGTGGCCATGACAAGGGCCGAAGACGAATTATACATTGCCGGATTTGGCGTCAACGCCGTTGATTCGTGGCACGAAATCGCTCGCCAAGCCATCACCAACAAAGCCTCGCACCAAAATTTTCTTGATTCCTTGACACCAGAACAGCAAAAAAATATCGAAAAAAAAGTCGCGAAATTTAATATCAGTGATAAAATGCTGGTGATAAACTAAGCTAGTGATAAGTTAGTGTTAGTAATAAATTAAGTTGGTGTTTAACAATAAACTAAGTTGGTCTATTGCCGCACTAAACGCAACCCAGCAACCACAAGCAACCCAAAACGTCAGTCAATTTAACAACCCGAAGATGTTATATTTATAAAATAGCTCGGATGTTGACCATGCCCCGCTTAGCTTTTTTTAAGCCGACGAGGCTTAAAAAAAGGTTGCCGTAGAGGCATGGTCAACATCCGAGCTATTTTATAAATATGACGATTCGAACAAAAAAAACTATGTCACAAAAAAAATCTTCACGCCTTCTGCCAATTGGCTTCTATGACCTTCTATTTGACGAAGCAGAAGCGAATCACAAAAAAATAAATTCGGCACTAGATTTTTTCATGCAACGCCAATATCGCCTAGTAAAAACCCCATTGATAGAATTCGCCCAAAATTTTTCCGACACCGAAATCGCCGATTCTTTCTTCACAATTGACGCAATTTCCGGCCAAAATTTGGTTCTGAGAAACGACATCACACTACAAATATCAAGGCTTCTCGACTCTCGCCTAAAAAACCAAAAACTGCCAATAAAAATATGCTATGTTGGTGACGTGCTTTTGAAAAAAAGCAGCGAACTTTATGCCGACAGGCAATCAACCCAGCTGGGCGTTGAGATCATCGGCTGCGACAAAGAAAAATCAAACTTCGAAATCATCGAAACAATTCTAAAAATTTTACCAAAAATTGCCGTAAAAAATCTGCTGATTGAATTTTCTCTACCACATTTTGCCGAGCTTTTTTTGCAAGAATTAAAAATCAAAAATCGCGATGAATTGCTTGAAGCGATGCAGAAAAAAGATTTGAGCTTGATCAAAAAACTTGCGAAAGAAAACAGCGATATAATCAGTGAAATCGCGCTTTCCAACGATAATCTAAAAATGCTGAGCAAAAAAATTATCGCCAAAATAAAATCACCAAAAATTGTTGCCGAATTGATTCGAGCCACAAAAATTGCCGATTTTGTTGAGAAAAATTTTGCGCAGGTGCAGATTTGTTTTGACTTATTTGGCGACAACCAAACTTCTTATCACAAAGACATCGC
>CAYPUN010000081.1:0-6543 GCA_964413985.1 uncultured Rickettsia sp.
GAGAAGCAGCCACCGCTGAGCTCTTATTTTGATCATGAAAAAATTGTTAGAACTTGTGAGTTTTTTTTGGATGGAGAAAATCCTACGAATAAAAATCCAGAGTTTAGAGCTGCGGTTGAGGATATAAAAGGTAAAGCGTTGGGTGCGATAAAGGATGGCAAGAAAAAAAGTAAAAGTGGTGATGCGAGAGCGGCAGTGGCTGGGGTGGCAGTGGCGGCGACTTCGGCTGGGGCTGGGGCTGGGGCTGAGTCCAAAGATGGAGATGCTGCGATCTCCGCTGACGGTGGCGATGCACAACCAGGCACAGCACCCGCAAATCCCACAGCGCGCGGAGAGCGGAAATCTTCAGATTGGAGATCTTTTTTGTCAAAAGAATTTCAGCGGAACAGAGGATATTCTCTTATGGGAGATGGAGAAGGTAAACAACATGGATCAAAATAACGACAATCACTTAGGCGTTAGCGCGACCCATCGTGAGTGTTGTTATTTGAATTTTGGTTTAGATTTTTTGCAACAGGATATTTAACGTCAGAAATTTCACGGGCTTTTTTATTAGCATTTGCCACCCTGTCTTTTGGATCGCCCCTAAATTCATTATCAAAAGCGGTGACTGGTGGTTGACCCTTCCAGTTTAAATCGCATTTAAAATTAAAATTAAAGCCCGCAATATTTGGATCTTTGAAAAATAATTTTACACCGAATTTTTCTTCACAATATTCTAAAACTTTGCTTAGCATAATTGGGCCAGTTGACATGCTGACAAGCCTCATTCTGTCGCTTCCAGCGAAATCAGTATACCTTTCGTCTTCTGGCAACAATTCTTGCAAAAGCCTTGTGTCGGAAGATCTTTTTAAATCACCAATTGAAGAAAATTTTTTATCTGTTATTTCTTTTGACAAAACCGCATCATACATAGCAGGAATCACCCTATCCAATACAAAAAGCAAAACTGGATGCTTTGGTGTTGAGGCTAGAGCATTGTTGTTGCAACTCACATCGTCTTGTTTCATTTTAAAGCCTTGAAACAAAAATTCTTCATCGGCGCTTTTTTTTGGCTCTATATCCCAATCAAGATAATAACCGCCATCAAGCAGTTCTATAAGGCGCAAAATATCTGATGCGGCAGCTAAATTTCTGTTTCCAGTCATTTCTTGCTCAACTATTGCGCGCAATTTCTTTTTTGAAGAATCGCGGATTTCGTCTGCGGTGCAAAGATCAAGTTTGGCAAAAATTTCTGCGATATTTTTAATTTGCAAACTTTTGATTGAATATTCACCAACGCCACTTTCTCCCAATGTTTGCCTGACGATTTTTTCATCATCAACATATAACGCAACCTCAAAATCTTGTGGCTTGTTGGTTGAAACCTCAAGCATATTTTGAAGATATTGCTTTGGCAGTTTTGAAATTGCGATGTAGAAAATTTTATTTGGAACATTTTGCGCTGCGGCCGCTTTTAAAGATTCTTCTTTTTCGTGGAAAAAATCGTCAGCGCCAAGAGCTTCAAAAAATAATTTTAAATCTTCGCCATATGGAACACCGTCAAACATTTCTCTTAACTTGAACAATCTTGCGCAATCTTCAATATTTTCTATGTCATCCTTCTTGTCATCACAATCCTCTTCGGCCTCGATATTGTCCCACACATCTTCCAAAACCTCAGCAAAATCTTTGTCTGAATTATTTTTTATAGAAAAATCGAGACTGGATTTTAAGAGAATTTTTTTTACGATATCGAATTGCCTTGTTTTGATAGCGATCATCAAAGCTGTGTCGCCAGAGGTTTTTGATTGCTGGTTGATCCATGGCTCAAAATCTTGTCCAGCGCCAGAAAAAACATTGCCATAATCTTTTCTATCCTCACTTGTGGCGCCCCTTGCAAGAGGCGATAAGATAATTTCTGCTAAATTAGCAAAACCATTTTCAAGTGCTATCATCAAAGCATTTTTGCCATCTTCATTTGTTGCAAAAAATTTTTCTTCGCCTTCAAATTTATTCCAATAATCAATTGCATCTGGCTGCCGTTCAATTTGAGAAAATTTCTCAATTGAAAATTGCTCTTTTGACCCCTCCGCAACACTCGTCCCTTTTGCCGCACTCTGCTCGTCCATAAAAATTACAAAATTTTATAATCAGTGTAACCTTTTTCGCCGCCGCCATAAAAAGTGGCGCGGTCATATTTGTTGAGCTCTGCGCCTAGTTTAATTTTTTCCACTAAATCAGGGTTTGAGATGAACCATCTTCCAAACGCAACCGCATCAACATTGCCGCCCGCAACCGCGTCTTTAGCGCTTTGAGGGTTATATCCACCAGCAGAAATTATGGTGCGCGAAAATAATTTGCGGAAAGTTTTTGCAACATCCACCGCGTCTTGGTTTATTTTGTCATCCGATCCAGCGCTTGAGGCTCTAGGTTCGATAAGGTGGATATAGGCGATTTGTTTTTTGTCAAGTTCGCTGATGACGTGAGAAAATAACGCAATTGGATCGCTGTCTTTCATGTCGTTAAACGTGCCATAAGGAGAAAGGCGCACGCCTACTCTATCATTGCCAAACACCGCAATTGCCTTGTCAACAATTTGCAATAACAATTTGGCGCGATTGGCAATTGAACCGCCATATTCGTCTTCGCGTTTGTTTGAGCCATCTTGCAAAAATTGATCGAGCAAATATCCGTTGGCGCCATGCACTTCAACGCCGTCAAATCCTGCTTGCTTGGCGTTTTTGGCACCTTGGTGAAATTGCTCAATCACGCCTGCAATCTCGCTCAGCTCCAAAGCACGCGGCGTTTCAAAAGTGACAGGTTTAAACTCAGCTGAATAAGTTCCACCTTCTGGCTTGATTGCCGATGGAGCCACTGGCAGAGCGCCTTGCGGCTGGTGCGAGCGATGCGAAATTCTGCCAACATGCCACAATTGCAAAAACATTTTTCCACCTTTTTTGTGAACAGCATCAGTGACCAATTTCCAGCCTTCAATTTGTTGCGGCAGAAAAATTCCCGGTGTGGCGGGATAGCCCTGCCCTTGCTGCGACACTTGCGTTGCCTCGGAAATTATCAGCCCTGCTGAGGCGCGCTGCTCATAATATTTTGCCATCAATTCGTGAGGAACATTGTCGGGGCCCTTGGCGCGCATGCGGGTTAAGGGTGCCATGATGATACGATTTTCAAGGGTCAAATCGCCAAAGTTTATTTTGTCAAAAAGTGATTTCATGTTTTGTTTATCTTGGTGGTTGAAAAAGTGTTGATTTTAAATATCGCGCAGCAGAATCTAGTGGGGATGATTTGTTTCCTCTTGAAGTTGCAGAAGGTGCAGCTGCTGACGCGCTTTGCGAAGATTTTGGCCTTGCGCTTTCAGGTCCAGAAAAATGACTTGCGCCAATTTCTGATCTTGAAGAAGAAGGTCTTGCGCTTTGAGATTTGTGACCAAGCACAAAACTTTTAAATTTTTCATCCAACAAAGCTTCTTCCCTTTTTTCGCGAAGAAGAATCATTTCAGTTTGCAGCTCGGCATTTGTATCAAGAAGATTGTCGATAACATCTTCTTGTGAATCCGATTGCAAAGGTTGTCTTTGTTTTTTTGAATTATATTCTCTTGCTTGTTCAGCAATTGCAGCCGAAGCACTTTTTTCAATAGCTTTTGAATATCGAAAATCCAATCGACGATTTGCGTTAGATGTCGAATAAGAATTTGTGACACCTTCGTCTCTTTTAAGACTTTTTTTAAAAGCATCACGAACCGCCAACAATCCTTGCTGATCTCGCAATTCTTGCAAAAGAACTTCGTTTTTATCTCTTAATTCTTGCATAAATTGCGAGTCTTGCTGCAATTGCGATAATTGACCCTTAAACTCAGCAATAGTTTTCGCCATCTCCTCTTTCATTGCTTTATGGGACTCTAAAATCTCTTTCCATCCATCAAATAAAGTTTTTACATTTTGCTCCGACTCTTTTGGTTGCTCAATTTCTTTTTTTAAAGGCGGCAATTGTTTGATTTTAAAAGCGCCAAAGCCCATTTCGGAATTTGTAAACATAGCTTTGCATAGCTCTAATTTATTTTGCAAAGACTCCGCTTCGTCTCTGAGAACTTTTTGATCTTCCATCAATTCCAAAACCCGCGCCTCAACTAATTTTTGATGTTGAGAATTTACTCTTCGAAGTCTATCAACCTCTACCATGGCTTCTATGCGACCTTCGGGATAAGGGGCTTTATGCGATCTTGAAACGCGCATATTTTCCCATCCAAAACTCGGAAGATTATTGGTATTCAAAGCGTCAAGCGCAATTCTTATTCTCGCCTCATCTTCCCTTAGTTGATCTAGTTGACTTTTCAGCGCATCTTCCCTTAGTTGTATTAGTTGAATTTTACGCTCCGCTCTCAACTTTCTTAGCACCTCCATTCTTTTCTCTAATTCCACCTCGGCTTGAGCTTGAGCTTGAACTTGCGATCTTAAATCTTTTTGTTCGTCCATAAATAAAAAAATAAATTTTTATAATTTTTCCGACAAAAATGATAATCCATCCAAAAAATCAACGCAACTAGTTTGGTGTTTTTTTGCATTATGCTACAGGCTGAGACTTCACCTATATCGTCAACTCCCAAGAAATATTTTCAAAATCTCTGTACATAACAGAAAACGGCAACTGTATTTTAAAAAGACCTCCAAAGCCGCTATTTGCAAATAGCGCGAAATAATCTATGATAAAATCTCTGATTCGAATTAATACTTGAAATAGAAAAAATAAATTATAAACATTGAAGTTTATAATATCTCTTCTTTGGAGATTTGGAGAAAATAAAAATTTAGGGAGTTTAAATATGCCATTTGCCAAAAGAATCTTCGCTTATCTAATCGACCTCGTCGTGTTGATGCAGCTATGTTGCGTGCTTTTTCTTTTTAGTGGAAAAATCCTTGGCAGCCTGCCAGAATTTATCTTGTCTAACATCTATTTTTTTGCTCCGCTAACTATTTTCAACGCTTCCTTTGGCAGCTTTATTTGCAAAACAAGAATCATCAACACCGACGGCTCAAAATGCGGATTCTTCAAAATTGCGCTGTGGAGCTCGTTGTTTGTGTTTATACCCCTGATTACTCTGATAAATTTTATTATGTATAAAACTTATAATATGAATCAATTTTTGCATGACAAAATTATGCGAATCGCTTATATCGAAGATGACCGCAATTTGTTTTCTTTTGTTGCAAGGTTTTTGGCGCTTGCGGCCGTTGTTGCGTCGCTTGCAATGCCGATAATGAGCAATTGGAATTATATTTATAAAGGAGTGTTGAAGTCGCTTGATGAAATAGATAAAGAGGATGAGCAGATGAAGACTAGGGTTATGGAAATGAAGCGGCAAAGGGTTGGAGGAGTTGAGGTGGATCGTAGAACTATTGCTCAGCCGATAAAATAGGGTTTTCTACAATCACATCTAAAACCGCCCCGCCCCATGCTTGCCAGCCAACAAACCGCTGTCAAAAAGTTTGACGCTGAGTTTTTCTTTTTTATATTGCGGATAATTTTCGATAAATTTTTTAGCGTTATTTTCAACTGCAAAATCGATTATACCATCACGTCTTTCTGGCCAATATCCACCGCGCGCGATCAGGTGGATGAAGACATCGCCAAGATATGTTGTTTCGCCAGCTTTTGCTTCAAATGAGAGAAAATTGGCGCGCTTAAGTTGATGATCCCACCCCGATTTTTTGCTTTTGAAATTTTCAACATACAGCATATCGCCAGTGAAAATGCTGTTTATTGGCATGGCGATCAGCATCAGTGCGCCACCACCAGCCATAACCACCAACCCAACTTGGTTAGATGCGCCGCCCCCCTGAAGCGCAGAATAAACCAAAACTGCACCCGTAGAAAAAAATGCTTTAGAGATGATAGAATCGCGCGCCATCTGCTTTATTTCGCCCTTCCTTTTTTCTAATAATTTTTCTACAAGCAGTTCTTGTTTGCAATCTAGATCTTCTAGTTTGTAACTTTTGATTTCTTGCAGCTCGCCAAGATAGTAACCTCCAGCCTTGATTTCATAGATCGCATAAGGTGTTTGAAAAAATTGATCCCCTTCGGTTTTTTTGTAGTTGTGCGTTTGAAAAAATTGCCTTTCAATTTCTGCACATTTTGCAGAATCGGCCTCGCTGTCGCAATGATAAGAATAGAAATATTCCTCGCAACCGTTGGTATCACTAACTTTGCACCACTTTATTGCTACAGCATTTTTTTCGATTCCTTCGTCAAGATAAACTAAGCGATCGCTTTTTAATTTGAAGGCGATTTTGGCCGATGGGGCGGGAGGAGCCTCTTGGGTGAAGTGGTGGGGTTGGAATGGTTTTTTGGTGGCGCAGCTGGAGAGGGTTAGGAGGAGGATGGCGAGGAAAAGTTTTGGTTTCATGGTGCTTTGGAAGATAATTAATAAGTGGTTTTTGTGGTTGTTTAAGTTTTTTATGTATACACCATCCCTCTCAAAGAGCAATCATTAATCGTTACATTTTCAAAGGTGAGGATGTTGGTGGCCAAGCCATCACGCTGCGATTTGTC
>CAYPUN010000082.1:0-6530 GCA_964413985.1 uncultured Rickettsia sp.
GCGTGGCTCAGTCGCGTTCAAGAGCTATATCACTTGTTGCAAAGAAATAATTACCAAACAAAAAATTAAATCATGAAAACTATTCTAAAAACATTTTTGGTTTTTGCGCTAATTTCCGCCTGCACTTTAGAGCCAAAATATAAGCGCCCAGAGCCATCTGCGCCACTTGTCAAAGATGATGAAGCAACAAAAAAACTTTCACAAATTGCGTGGAAAGAATATTTTTTATCACCACAATTGCAGCAAGTTATTCAAACCGCGCTCGACAACAATCGCGATTTGAGAGTTGCCAATCTAAACATCGAAAACGCGCAAGAAACCCACTCAATTGCACGTTCGTCACTTTTGCCAACCATAAATGCAACAGCGCTTGAAACCAAGCAAGGCGTGCCTTCGGCCTTTGCCGCCTTCACACCAAGAAAACAATTTCGCGCCAATTTGTCAATCGCATCTTATGAGTTAGATTTTTTTGGCCGTCTGCGCAGTTTAAAAAAAGCCGCGCTCGAAAAATTTCTCGCCAGCCGCGAAGCGCGCAACATCACCAAAATTTCACTCATCGCCCAAACTGCAAATTCTTATGCACAACTTTTGTGCGATCAAGAAATTTTAAAAGTGATGGAAGAAAATTTACAAACGCAGCAACAAAGATACAATTTTGTCGAAATTGGCTATCGCTTTGGCGTCAAGTCTAACCTCGATTTGCTCACTGCGCAGTCTGTTCTTGAAAGCTCAAGAATTTTGCAACAAAATTATATAAAATTGGTCAAGCAAGATAAAAATATTTTGCTGGCTTTGATGGGAACCTTTGACGAAAAATTATTGCCGCAAGATATTTTGCTCAATGATATAAAAATTAACGAAGAAGCGCTAAGCCTAACTCCATCAGAAATGCTGCTAAATCGCCCCGACATCCAAATGGCCGAGCACGAGTTGAAAAGCGCCAACGCCAACATTGGAGCGGCTCGCGCAGCTTTCTTTCCATCAATCACTCTCAGCGGATCAGTTGGCTATGGCTCGCGCGAATTGAACCAATTGACCAGATCGCATCTTTGGAATTTCACCCCGCAAATCAACTTGCCAATTTTCACCGGCGGCAGAAATATTGCCAATCTAAATATCTCTAATTTAGAAAAGAAAATCGAAATTGCCAATTATGAAAAAGCCATTCAAGCCGCGTTTCAAGAAGCTGCAAACGAGCTGGCTCAAAGAGAAGCCGTGAAATCGCAAATAGATTCTTATGACAAAATTTTAAAATCGCAGCAACGAATTCTTGAAGTTGAAAATCACAAACACAAATCAGGCTTGAGCAGCTCGCCCGATGTGTTGGTGGCACAGTTGCTTTTTGCAAGCGCCAAACAAAATCAGCTGAACGCAAAAAAAGAATATATCGCCAATTTGGTCAATTTGTATAAGGTTTTTGGTGGTGGAAGTGAGATTGATGATAACGAAAAATAACTGACTTAATTTGCACTTCAAATTCTTCACAAAACACATCAATCCTTTCTTTATCTATCGCCTGCCCTACACTCACAACAAGCTCAAAAATTATATCAACAAACAAACACAATCATGAAAATAAACAAATTTCTAATCATCACCTCACTTGCAATTGCAGGCTGCTCAACCAATCACAACGCCGCAAAATTTGAAGCAAAACCAAATGAATTTTGGTGGCCAAACAAAGTGAATTTATCACCGCTGCGCGCGCAGTCACCTTTATCAAACCCTTATGGCGCAAATTTTGATTATGCTAAAGAATTTGCCAAAGTTGACATCAATGCACTCAAGGCCGACATCAAAAAAGCCATGACCACTTCGCAAGATTGGTGGCCGGCCGATTATGGCAATTATGGCCCATTTTTTATTCGCATGGCATGGCACTCTGCTGGCACTTATAGATTGGAAGATGGCCGTGGCGGCGCTGGTGGCGGGCAACAACGCTTCGAGCCACTCAACAGCTGGCCCGACAATGCCAATCTTGATAAGGCTCGCCGTCTATTGTGGCCGGTTAAACAAAAATATGGCAAACAAGTTTCGTGGGCCGATTTGATGGTGCTTTCAGGCAATGTGGCGCTTGAGTCGATGGGCTTTAAAACTTTGGGATTTGCAGGCGGAAGAGCTGACGATTTCGAGCCCGATTTAGTATATTGGGGCCCCGAAAATAAATTTATGCAAACCAATCGCTTCGACAAAAACGGCAAACTGCACAAACCACTTGGCGCCACAACTATGGGCTTGATTTATGTGAACCCCGAAGGCCCAAATGGCAGCGCCGACCCAATCGCCGCAGCTGCACAAATTCGTGAAACTTTTGGCCGCATGGCAATGAACGACGAAGAAACAGTGGCGCTGATTGCGGGCGGTCACACTTTTGGCAAAACTCATGGCGCACACAAAGTTGCAAATTGCGTTGGAGTTGAACCAGCCGCCGCCGATATTGAAGCGCAAGGCATGGGCTGGAAAAATAAATGCGGCAAAGGAAACGCGCAAGACACCATCACCAGCGGCCTTGAAGGCTCGTGGACAAGCAATCCAACCAAATGGACAATAGAATATCTGCAAAATTTATTCGCCTATGATTGGGTGAAAACAAAAAGCCCAGCTGGCGCAATTCAATTTGTTCCTGCCCAAAAAAACGCCAAAACCGCACCAAATGCGCATGACAAAAATCAGCAGCAATCATTGATTATGCTTACAACCGACTTGTCTTTGAAAGAAGATAAAATTTATCGTGAAATTTCGCAGCGCTTTTTAAAAAATCCCAAAGAATTTGAGAAAGCCTTTGCCAGCGCTTGGTTTAAGCTGACTCATCGTGATATGGGTTCAAGCAAAAGATATGTTGGCAAAGACGCACCAAAGCAAGTTTTGGCGTGGCAAGACGCACTTCCAAAAGCTGATTATGCTTTGATTGACAATCAAGATGCGCAACAATTGAAAGCGCAAATTTTGCAATCAAACTTAACAATTTCGCAATTAGTGAAAACCGCTTGGGCCTCTGCTGCCAGCTATCGCAAAACCGACATGCGCGGCGGAACAAATGGCGCAAGGCTTCGCCTAGATCCGCAAAAAAATTGGGCAGTGAACAATCCGCAAGAATTAAATAAAACACTGGCTGTTTTAGAAAAAATTCAAAAAGAATGTAACCAAAATTTAAGCGGCGGCAAAAAAGTTTCACTGGCCGATGTGATTGTTTTGGCAGGCAATGCCGCAGTTGAAAAAGCCGCAAAAGACGCGGGAGTGCTTGTTGCAGTTCCATTCAAAGCCGGCCGAGTTGACGCTTCGCAAGCGCAAACCGATGTGAAAAATTTTGCAGTGCTTGAACCAAAAGCCGACGGTTTTAGAAATTATTATAGCGCCGAAATTGGCGAAGTTTCACCGGTGAATGCGTTGATTGATCGTGCTTATATGCTAGATTTAACAGTGCCCGAAATGACCGCCCTTGTTGGTGGCATGCGTGTTTTGGGGGCAAATGCTGACAATTCTGAATATGGCATTTTTACAAAAAAAGTTGGCGTGTTGAGCAATGACTTTTTTGTGAATTTGCTTGATGTGGATAATGAGTGGAAGAAAGATGGGAAGCTTGAAGGGGTTTATGAAGCGAGGGATAGAAAGAGTGGGAAAGTGAAGTGGAACGGCACTCCGGTTGATTTGGTGTTTGGGTCAAATTCGGAACTGCGCGCTGTTGCTGAGGTTTATGCGGCAAGAGATGGGAAGGAGAAGTTGGTGCATGATTTTGTGAAAGCGTGGGTGAAGGTGATGGGGGCGGAGTGAGGGAGTGAGTGGGGGGCGGCTGGAGCTGCCCTCCTCTTTCCACCAACAATTATAAAAAAATTGTAAAAACATATTATATAAACTATAATTGTCTTTTTATGAATTTAGATTTTACATATGACAATTGATGGAGGCGCAAACGCAATAAGAGGATTCAACTACCAGAAAGCAATAATAGCTCTTATTGCAATTTTAAATTACAAAAAAAATGATTTTGAGATTTTCTTAGAAAATCAGGATGATGTAGAGGTATTACTTGAAAAAACTCACACTTTTATTCAAATAAAATCGAAAAAAAATTCAACAATAAACTATTTAACTAAAGCCGATAAGAAAACCAATCAATCTATTCTTAGTAAAAATTTGAGTAAAAATCCGCCGTGCGAATCAAAATCTGCAAGATATAAAATAATTAGCCCAAACTTCTCAGAGAACGATAGAAAGAATTTAATTGAAACTGTTAGCGATCTAAATTTTGATAAAATTTATAATTACTCAAATTCTCAAAAAAATCAAATTATAGGGAGTCTTAGCGCTCAAAACTTTAATCAAAAAAATTTAGAATTAAAACTTTCTAACAGCTATTTATTCTTCTCTACCTTTGATGCCGAATTTTGCAATGCAATTCCATATCTCAAAGGCAAGATGTTAGATTGCGACATTAGCGTTGACAATAAAAAAGGTAATATCGCAATAAATGAACTCTTTACACAAATTGATGTCAAAAGTGAAATATCTCCAACGCTAGAAAACCCATACAACCCAAGAAAGAAAATAAAAACTGAAGACCTAAAAATAATATTTGTTTCTTCATGTGTTGAAGACATAAAAGATCGAATTTGGAAAGATATCAAATCAAATTTTAATTCCTTGACTCAACTTAAAATTGAGAAAGAGATCATGAGATATAATTCAATACATAAGGCTATAAAAAATCAAATAAGCAATAAAATTGGATTATTTTCAGCAGATCAAGACTTAAAATTTCTTACAAAAACTTTATACGATAAGGTTAAAGACCAAGGAATTGATAATAATGTTTTGTATGCATTAATAGTTATTATAATAGCAGAAAAAATTAATGAGGAATTAATATGATTTTGGAAAAAATTTTAATATTTGATCATAAAAATAAAGAAGCTAATTCTTTTGAATTTTCAAGAGGAGCGAACATTATTTGTTCGGACAAAAATACTTCTGGAAAATCTTGTCTACTAAAATCAATTTATTACGCTTTAGGTCTTGAATTACAAAAATTTCCTTCTGGCTGGAACTACAAAGAAATGATTTTTAAAATTTATTACGAGCACAATGAAAAAAAAGGCTTTATACTAAGATTTGGTAATAATTTTTTTGTTAATGATAATGCTCACTATCTTTCAATAAAAGATTATTCAATTTGGCTATCAAAGCTATTGGATATAAAAATAAAACTACCTTTAAAGCAAAAGGAGGAAATGCAAGATGTATATATTTCAGCGCCACTCTCTTTGTTTTACATAGATCAAGATACATCATGGAATGGAGCTTTATATAAAAATACAGTAAATCTACAAATGTATAAATCCGGTAGCGTGCCGCTGAAAGTGCTTGAGTATTTGCTAGGTATTAGCAACGATGATATAATTGAGCTAGAAGAAGAAAAAATTTTACTTACGAGTCAAAGAAGTATACTTGATAATCAATCTAATGTTCTAAGTGATTTAAATGAAAATTTTACACTTGACTCATCACAAACAATTTTTGATGAAAATGCAGTAAAAGATGAAATAATTCAATATCTGAAAATAGCGAAATCTTTAGACATCAAAATAAAAAAATATAAAACCAATATATATTCCAAACATATAAAATTGGATTCTTTATTGCTAGATATGCAAGAATTAGATCAAATACTAAAATATTTAGATGAATCTAGCAGCAAAATTAAACATAAATGTACTCAGTGCAGCTCTGTATTAACAACTGAACAGTCAATACAAAGAATGAAACTTGACGGAAATAGAGTTTCTGTTCAAGAATATAAAATGGAGCTAGATGAGCAGATAAAAAAAATACAAACAGAAATTGATAAAGAAGAGAATAGCAAACTCAATCTGGAGACTGAATATACAAAGTTACTATCAGTTGCAGAAGTAAAGCAAGGTGAGTTGACATTAGGTCAATACATCGAAGAAAAAGCAAAAGAAAATACAAAAAATATTTATTACGGCATTAGAAACAAAATACTTGAGAATACTAGTAAAATAGATAAAAAAATTAAAGATATAAATGAAGAACTTAGGGAGTTAAAAAAATCTAGCAAAGATAAAAGAGATGAAATTGAAAATTATTTTAATAATTTTATAAATAAATTAAAAATAAAATTTCCAAGATTGTCTCTTGATTATAAATTCTTAGAGTTCAAAGAAATAAATCATAGCGGCTCTATACAAAATGAGGTATTTTTATGTCTATACATGACTTATTCAAAAATTTTGCTGAATTATTCCAAGATAGAACTTCCTTTTGCCATGGATTCTTTTATCAAAGATGAATTAGATGCGACTAATATCAAAGAATCTTATGATCTAATTGAAGAAATATTACTATCAGCTGATAGACAAACTTTTTTTGCAATGCTTAATGATAAATCAGAATATATTAAAAAAAGTTCACATAATAGAATTCTGTTAGAAAGCAATAAAAGACTATTAAGCAAAGATAAATTTATTTATTTAGAACCTGAATTCTCCGAGATATTAAGGAATTTTAATCGT
>CAYPUN010000083.1:0-6433 GCA_964413985.1 uncultured Rickettsia sp.
CTTGAACGCGACTGAGCCACGGTTGGAGCGTTCAAGAGGTATATAGCTCGTTGCAATGAGGCCATTATACAAATTTTACCAAGAGACGGTCCAAAAAATTCCTAATGAAAAAATTTATAGCCTATTCATTCATCATCATCGGCACCACAATCGACATTTTCGTGGCACTTTATCGCGAGCTGCTGCAGTCGCGCTGCCTTGAAATTGCCGCTGTTGGAACATTCATCTTAGTGTGCGGAATTTTCATTTTATTCTTCAAAAAAATTAAGCGTATTTTTTTGGTGCAATTTGCCGGCTATGTTGGTGGCGACAAAAATAATAAATCGGGACGTGGCGAGAAGCTAGAGCGCGAGAGGGCTCGTGAAGGGTCGGTTGTTTCAAGAGGAAGAGCGGTGCGACTCGAAGGCGAAAGTGAAAGAAGTCGATTATAAGCGCCACTTATAAAAATAAAAAGATAGCAATGAAGGTGTTTATAAATTTAGATTATTGTTATAATTTTGAAAAGGGCTTAGAAATAACCGCTTCTCCCCGCTTAGCTCTTTTTTAAGCCGACGAGGCTTAAAAAAGAGGTTGCCGTAGGGGAGAGGCGGTTATTTCTAAGCCCTTTTCAAAATTATAACAATTCCTTAGTGGTTTTTAAAACCCAAAATCCTTCACCAAAAGCTCTGCAATTTGCACGGCATTCAGCGCCGCACCTTTGCGAAGATTGTCCGCAACAATCCACATAGCCAAGCCATTTTCAACCGACGGATCTTTGCGCAAACGCGAAACAAAAACCGCATCTTTTGTTGTGGATTCAACCGGCGTAACAAAGCCATTTTCTGCGGGGCGATCAAGCACAATCACGCCGTCAGCCTTTTCTAGAGCGGTTTTGGCCGCTGCAACTGAAATTGGTTTTTCAAATTCAACATTCACGCTTTCGGAGTGCGAAACAAAAACAGGCACGCGCACGCAGGTGGCGCAAACTTCAATTTCTTCATCAAGAATTTTTTTAGTTTCAACGCGCATTTTCCATTCTTCTTTGGTGAAGCCGTCATCCATAAAGCTGTCAATTTGCGGAATCACGTTGAAAGCAATGCGTTTGCTGAATTTTTGTGGTTCCAAAAATTGGTTTTCGTAGATTTTTTTGGTTGAGTTGAAAAGCTCGTCCATCGCTTCTTTGCCGGCTCCCGACACTGATTGATAAGTTGAAACAACAACGCGTTTGATTTTGGCCAATTTGTGAAGTGGCTTCAAGGCAACAACCATCTGGATTGTCGAGCAGTTTGGATTGGCAATGATGTTGCTTTTTTTATAATCTTTGAGATCTTGCGGATTCACTTCTGGCACAACCAAAGGCACGTTTGGATCCATGCGAAAATGCGAAGTGTTGTCGATGACAACGCAACCTTGCGCAGCAGCACGCGGGGCGTGGATTGCCGAGATTTTTCCACCTGGTGAAAAAAGTGCAATTTTGGTGCCAGTAAAATCATAAGTGTCTAAAACTTGCACATCGAGATCTTTGTCGCCATAGCTAACTTTTTTGCCAATTGAATTGGCAGAGGCCAGCGCCACCACTTCGCTTGCAGGGAATTTTCTTTCGTGAAGTATGTTTAATATTTCGCGGCCAACATTGCCAGTTGCGCCAACGACGGCAATTTTTCTTCTAGACATTTTGCTTAAAGTGTAGTTATTATAGCTTTATTAGAAAGCTTGTGAAGCCTTTTATCAAGGGTCTTCGCAATTATAACACAATTCGATTTTTCAAGTAAAGAAAAATGACTAAAAAATTTTTTATTATCGCCGGCGAACCTTCAGGCGACTTGCTTGGGGGCAAATTAATCAATGAGATAAAAACGCAATTTGTGCAAAAAAAAGAAGCAGTTGAGTTTTTTGGTGTGGGTGGCGAGCACATGGAGCGCGCGGGTTTGCAATCAATTTTTCCGATGTCAGATTTGTCGGTGATGGGGTTTGTTGAGGTGTTGCCGCACATTTTCAAATTGCTGTCGCGAATCAAGCAGGCTGCGGCTGCGGCCATTGCAAATGATCCTGATTATATCATCACAATTGATTCTCCTGATTTCAATTTTCGCGTGATGGAGCGCTTGAAAGATTATCACAGCGCCAAAAAAATTCACCTCATCGCGCCTTCTGTTTGGGCTTATCGCAAGGGTCGCGCCAAAAAAGTTGCGCGTCTTTATGATTTGCTTTTAACTATCTTGCCATTTGAACCGCCATATTTTACGCGCTATAATTTGACAACGGTTTTTGTTGGTCATCCAATTGTTGAAAACGCGCCAGACATGGCTTTGAAGGATGAAGCAAATTTGCGTTTTCGTGAAAAAAATGGTTTTTATGCAAGTGACACTTTGCTTTATGTGACGCCTGGAAGCAGAAAAGGCGAGGTTGCGCGCATTTTTCCAGAATTTATTGCAGCGATCAATTTGCTCAAAAGCCGCGTCGATAACCTTTCGGTGGTGATTCCGGTGGTTGAAAAAACCAGAAGCCTTATCGAAAAAATGGCAAAAGATTTAGAAGTGAAATATGTTTTGATTGATAGTTTAGAAAAAAGTGATGCGCTTTTTGCGGCAAATTTTTCGTTGGCAAAATCTGGCACCAACACCCTAGAATCGTCGCTTTATGAGCTGCCGATGGTGGTTGCTTATAAGGTGAATTTTATCACCTATTGCTTGGCAAAATTGTTGTTAAAAATTCGTTTTGCCAATTTGATAAATTTGATTATGGAAAGCGAAGTTATTCCAGAAATGATTCAGCAAAATTGCAATGCAAAAGCAATAGCAGCAAGACTTGAAGCGATTATCAACAATCGTAAAGTGGCGCAGTTGCAAATTGATAATAGCAAAACTGCGCTAAAAATTTTGGGAGTTGATGCGGCAAAGCAGCCTACAGCCAAAGCGGTTGCGGCGATTTTGGCTTTAAGATAATTTTTTTAAGAAATGAAATTTTTGCAAAATAAAATAATATTTTTTTTCTTGGCGATTGTGGCCAGCACCAATGCTATGGCGGCTCAAGAGCTTTGCGAAAGCAAATATAGTGCGCTGGTTTTTGATGATGAAAGCAACAAAATTATTTTTGAAAAAAACGCTGACGAAATAATTTATCCGGCCTCGCTCACCAAAGTTATGACGGCTTATTTGGTGTTTGAAGCGCTTGAAAAAAAGCAGCTTTCACTAGCGCAGCAACTCACTATTTCCGCTAATGCGCAGGATGTTGGCAGTGTCAACAAAGTCAATACTTTAAATTTGAAAGAGGGCGATAAAATTTCGGTGGAAGATGCGTTGAAAGGAATGTTGGTGAAATCGTTTAACGAAAGCGCTGAAGCCTTGGCGGAAGCGGTTGCAGGGGATGAATGGCATTTTGCGCAAATGATGAATCGCAAAGCAGCAGAACTAAAAATGCGCTATACAAATTTTCGTAACGCAAGTGGCTTGCACGAGGAAGGGCATTATACCACGAACTATGATTTGGCTAGGTTGGTGAAGGCTGTGCAGCAAGATTTTCCGCAATATCGCAAATATTTTTCACTCAAAAGTTTTAAATTTAAAGGCGTGGAATATAAGGCGACAAACCATGTGCTGCTTGAATATAAGGGTGCGGATGGCTTTAAAACTGGTTTCACCAATGCTGCAGGTTTTAATTTGATTGCTTCGGCGAAGCATGATAACATTAGAGTGACGTCAATTTTGACTGGTTGCGAATCTTATAAAAAGCGCGATGAATTTACTAAAAATTTGCTTGATGAAGGATTTGAAATGGTTGAAAAAAATGACCCAGAATTAATTGTACTTTTAAAATAATATGGTGGTGGCGAAGCTTGAAAATATTGGGTTGAAGATTGACGGGCAAGATATTTTGCGTGGCATAAATCTTGAGCTGAAAAAAGGTAAAATCACCACTTTGATTGGGCCAAATGGTGGTGGCAAAACATCGATTGCGCGCATTTTGCTTGGCATTGTAAAGCCTACAGCGGGAAGGGTTGAGATGGGCAATATTAAGATTGGTTATATGCCACAAAAAATTGAACTTGATAAAACCATTCCGCTGCGAGTGCTTGATTTTCTTGAGCTTGCGAGCAAAAAAATTAGTAAAGAAGAAATTTTGTTGGTAGCAAAAAAATTTTCGCAATTTGATTTGGAGAAAATTTTATATAATCAAATTCACGATCTTTCGGGTGGGCAATTGCAGAAGGTTTTGTTTTTGCGTGCAATCCTTGGCAACCCAGAGCTGCTGGTGCTTGATGAGCCCACGCAATATATGGATGTGAACGCCGTTGCCGATTTTTATCACGAAATTAACGAGATTCGCAACATGAACAAATGCGCGATTTTGCTGGTTTCGCACGATTTGTATATGGTGATGCAAAAAACTGATTTTGTGTTTTGTGTAAATCATCATCTGTGCTGCAGCGGTGCGCCAGAAGCGGTGAACCAGCATCCACAATATCGTGAATTGTTTGGAAATAGAGGTGAGATTGCGGTATATCAGCATCATCACGATCACAAACACTAAATTTTATTTTTACCAACAAAGTTTTACAAAAGAAATTTTTTTAATTATTATTTATTGTTATATTTGAAGAATTGAGGCAAGGCGATGGTATTTCGGACCGAGTTTAGCCTGCGTTTGTCTGAGGGCCGAAGTACCATCGCCTTGCCTCAATTCTTCAAATATAACAATTCAATTTTCACTTTTACAAATGACAGACAAAAAAAATCTACCATCAAGATATGTTACCAACTCGCACGGCTGTGAGGCTCGCAAGACCATGCTTTATAACATAAAAACCGATTTATATCCGCAAGGTTTGAGCGACGAAGATTTGCAAAAGCCTTTCGTTGGCGTGGTGAGCGCGTGGAACGAGGCTGCGCCTTGCAATATTGCACTGCAACGTCAAGCGCAGCCGGCAAAAAAAGGCGTGAAAGATGCGGGTGGATTGCCGCGCGAATTCACGACTATCACGGTTACGGACGGTATTGCCAATGGTCATCAAGGGATGAAATCTTCGCTGGTTTCGCGCGAAGTTATTGCTGATTCAATCGAGCTGACAGTGCGCGGGCATTGCTATGATGCGCTTGTCGGATTGGCAGGTTGTGACAAATCTTTGCCTGGAATGATGATGGCGATGGTGCGCTTGAATGTGCCTTCGGTGTTTATGTATGGCGGGTCGATCTTGCCTGGACGTTTCA
This sequence comes from uncultured Rickettsia sp., assembly GCA_964413985.1. Lineage (GTDB taxonomy): Bacteria > Pseudomonadota > Alphaproteobacteria > Rickettsiales > UBA1997 > CAMCFD01. The sequence continues at coordinate 5,187 of CAYPUN010000083.1, forward strand.
AGGGAAAAGATGTGACAATCGTGGATGTCTTTGAGGCTGTAGGGCAGGTGGATGCTGGAAAAATGTCTATGGCGGATTTAAAAGAATTGTCGCATGCGGCTTGCCCTAGTGCTGGCGCGTGCGGAGGGCAGTTCACTGCCAACACAATGGCTTGTGTGAGTGAGGCAATTGGGCTTGCACTTCCCGGTTCTTCTGGCGCTCCCGCGCCTTATGAATCAAGGGATGAATATGCTTATCATTCTGGAAAAGCGGTGATGAATTTGATCGAAAAAGGAATCAAACCGCGTGATATTGTTACGCGCAAATCACTTGAAAATGCAGCGGTGATTGTTGCGGCAACAGGTGGCTCAACCAACGCCGCCCTTCATTTGCCAGCAATTGCCAATGAAGCGGGAATTGATTTTGACATTTTTGATGTTGGCAAAATTTTCAAAAAAACTCCTTATATCGCCGACATGAAACCCGGTGGAAAATATGTTGCGAAAGATTTGTATGAAGCGGGCGGCGTGCAAATGATTTTGAAAATTTTGCTCGATGCGGGCTTTATTCACGGCGATTGCATGACCGTCACTGGAAAAACTATGGCCGAAAATTTGCGCGATGTGAAATATAATCCTGACCAAGATGTGGTGAAAACTGTAGAAAAACCATTGTCGCCAACTGGCGGGGTTGTAGTGCTCAAAGGCAATTTGGCCGAAGATGGTGCCATTGTAAAAATTGCCGGAATGAAAGAAGATGAGTTGATTTTTGAAGGAAGCGCACTTTGCTTCGACTCAGAAGAGGCGTGCTTCAAAGCCGTTGAGGATAAAAAATATAAAAAAGGCGATGTGTTTATAATTCGCTATGAAGGCCCAAAAGGCGGGCCCGGAATGCGCGAAATGCTTGCAACCACCGCGGCCATATATGGGCAAGGCATGGGCAAAGAAGTGGCGCTTATCACTGACGGTCGTTTTTCTGGCGGCACGAGAGGATTTTGTGTTGGCCATGTGAGCCCTGAAGCCGCTGTTGGTGGGGTTATAGCGTTGTTGCAAGATGGTGACAAAATCAAACTTGATGCAAAAAATGGTACGATAAATGTTGAGTTGAGTGACGCCGAGATCGCAGCGCGTAGGGCGAAATGGGTTGCTCGCAAAAATGATTATCAAAGCGGGGCGATTTGGAAATATGCGCAAACAGTTGGTGCAGCAAGGTTTGGTGCGGTTACGCATGATGGTAAGAGAGAGGTGGTTTCGTATGATAAGATTTAG
>CAYPUN010000084.1:0-6363 GCA_964413985.1 uncultured Rickettsia sp.
TAATTTGAATTTCTTGCAATATTTAATTCACCTTCTATCATGCATTTTTATCCTAATTTTGCTTAAATGATGAGATATCCGGGCTCTAGAACGCAAGAAAAATATATTAGATCTATTACTAGAAGAACAGCAGCATCGCTAGAAGAAACAAATCCAGAATTAAAATTCACGCAAATTATAAGCCTTGTTTCCACTATTATCAAAAACCTTGCGGAAAAATTTGACGATTGTAGAAAAAATGTCGATACATTTAAATCATTTATCAATCAAGGCGATGAATCAGAAATAGGAGACATTGCTGGTTATAAATGCAGCTCCAAAGGCTCTGCCGGAAGAGCTTTAGCTCGTTATTATAATGACAATCCTCCAGACAACATTGAATCATTACTAGAAAACGAAAATTTTTTAAAATTACAAAAAACAATATTCGAGCAATGTTTTGCAGAAATTTGCCAAGCAAATAGACCAAGGGAAAAACGCCAAAATGAAGAGAATGAGTTTAGCAGCGCGACATCAGAAAGTTCGCATAGCGACGACACACCAGGAGGATCACCTCACAGCAGCGGTGATGAAAAAGGGAAAGTAAAAAGAGTAAGATTTGCAAAGAAACTAACAACAGCAAACGATGAAAAAGGGCAGAACACCGAAGGAGCCAGTGCCGCAACTGGCCGCGACTAACTTCTTATCGCTTCATCTAACCAAGATATGCCAAAATAACTTTTTTAAATTCTGCCACATCAATTGATTTTTTTATCGCCGCTTTGCCAATTTTTTCGAGCAAAATAAACGTCAAATTTTTTGCTTCTGTTTTCTTATCCTTATAAAGATTTTTCACCAAATTTTCGATGTTCCAATTTTGACGAATTTTTTTCAAATTGATGTTTAATCCCGATTTTGTGATGTGATTTTTGATAATCTCAAACTCTTTGGCATCAATCATTTCAAGGTTCAACGACATTTGCGCTGCAAACAACATGCCAATTCCAACCGCTTCGCCATGCAGCAATTCATTTGAATAATTTAGCTCATTTTCAAAAACATGGGCAAAGGTGTGACCAAAATTCAACAACGCCCGCACGCCGCTTTCTTTCTCGTCTTGCGACACTATGCGCGCTTTTATTTCACACGATTTTGCAATAATTTTATGCAATATTTCTTGATTTTTGGCAAAGATTTTTTCAACATTTTCGTCAAGAAAATCAAAAAATTCTCTATCCTCTATAAGCCCATATTTCAACACTTCAGCATAGCCAGCACGCAATTCTCTTGGTGGCAAAGTTGCCAAAAAATTTAAATCACAAATCACCAATTTTGGCTGATAAAAACTGCCAATCAAATTTTTGCCAAATTTGCTGTTGATGGCCGTTTTGCCGCCAACCGAGCTATCGACACACGCCAGCAAAGTTGTTGGAACTTGCACAAAATCAACGCCGCGCAGCAAAATGCTGGCCATAAAACCAGTCAAATCGCCAACAACGCCGCCGCCAAGGGCAATCAGCAAAGATTTGCGATCAAGATTTTGTGCCAAAATTTCTTCGCAAGTTTTTTCTAGAATCGTAAAACTTTTGCTTTGTTCGCCACTTTCAATGCGCACCAAAACCGGATCAAAGCCTGTCAAAGCCTCTTTTAGCTTGGCAAAATGCAAATTGGCGACGATTTTATCGCTGACCACAAAAATTTTACTATATTTTTTTTGCTGCAAAAACTGCTTCAAATGCGCTATTTCACCAGCTCCAACTCGAATTTTATAACTTGCATCACCCAAATTGAGTGCAATTTCATTCTTCATTTTTAATTTCAATTATTTATAATTCTTTTTCAAAAAAACTTATTCTTCCAAATCATGTCTCTTGCAATAAAAAACGCAATTCTAGTTTTTCCTGATGGCTCACATTTTTATGGTTATGGCGTTGGAAAACAGGCCATCACAACCGGCGAAATCTGCTTCAACACTGCAATCACCGGCTATCAAGAAATTTTAACCGACCCATCTTATCACGGAGAAATTATCACTTTCACTTTTCCACATATTGGCAATGTTGGCACAAATTCTTCCGACATTGAATCCAAGCAGCCAAAGGCTCGCGGCTTGATTTTGCGCGAAAACATCACCAATCCGTCAAATTATCGCTCGCAAATTCATTTTAACGAATGGTTACAAAAAAACAACCTCACAGGTATCTGCGGAATTGACACACGCAAAATCACTAAACTAGTCCGCGCCAATGGTGCCAAGACTGTAGCCATCATTTATCAAGACAAATTTGATGATGAGATAATTGCAAAAACTGTTGCAGAATTGAAAAAATCACCCGATTTAAACGGTGTTGAACTTGCTGCAACTGCCAGCTTGAACCAGCAATATCAATGGGGCAAAGAAGGTGAGTGGAATCAAGTTGAAAATTCTTACAACACAATTGCCAGCAAAAAATTAAAAGTTGTGGCGGTTGATTATGGTGCCAAACTCAACATTTTGCGCTGCTTAACACAGCTTGGCTGCGACGTTGAAGTTGTTGGTGCCAAAGCAAGTTTTGCCGAAATTATGAAGCACAATCCTGACGGCGTCTTTTTGTCAAACGGCCCGGGAGACCCTGCCGAAACAGGCAAATATGCCCTCGCGCCAATTCAAGAAATTCTAAAAAACAAAATTCCGCTTTTTGGAATTTGTTTGGGACATCAGCTTTTGGCTTTGGCAAGCGGTGCTAAAACTTCCAAAATGCATCAAGGACATCGTGGCGCCAATCATCCAGTGCAAAATTTGAAGACCAAGAAGGTTGAAATCACCAGCCAAAATCATGGCTTCTGCCTTGATGCCGGCTCTTTGCCAAAAAATGTTGAGGTTACGCACATCTCACTTTTTGACAAAACAATTGAAGGAATTAAACTAAATGACGCACCCGCATTTTCGGTGCAATATCACCCAGAGAGCTCTCCGGGGCCGTCTGACAGCTTTTATTTATTTGAAGATTTTGTGCGTCTGATGGAGGCTGGTAAGAAATAAAGCGGAATCGTTATATATAAAATGTGTGATTTAAAATAGGCTTGGCGGTGGTACTTCGCCCCTCAGACAGTGGCGCGCCAAAACTCGGTTCGAAGCACCACCGCCAAGCCTATTTTAAATCACACATTTTATATATAACGATTAAATATAATTTTTTATCGATTTTTTTGTTGTTATTCTAAATATTTTCAACTTAACAAATTTTGAGTGCCAATTAAAAGTTTAGTCTATCTAATCATTTTTCTACCGCTCATCTCTTCTTTTTTATGTCAAATTTTTGGCAGAAAGCAATTGCCCTTCATCATCGCTGTCAGCTGCTTCACAGCCATCATTGCCATAATCTTTTCTCACTTAAATTCGGTTTTTTTGGGCGAAAAAATCAGCAATGATTTCGATCTTAAACCGCTCTCGCTTGGGCTAGAATTCAGCATCAATCAATCTTCCACACTATTTTTAATTTCGATAATTTTACTAAAATTACTAACATTAATTTATTATAAAGACGACATAAAAAACTTTCTAACGCAAAAAAACAGCAAAGTTTTTTATTCAGTCTATCTGCTGCAAAGCTTTGCAATCATTGGCTTGATAACCACCAACAACCTCTTCAATTTATTTTTATTTTTAGAAATTTATAGCTGCAGCTTCTTCGCAATTTTTTCAATTTCACGCGAGAAAAAAATCACTCAGTCATCCTTTCGCTATTTCTGTTTAAACAGCGCCGCATCTTTGCTGATCTTGTTTTCTTTCATGATGATTTATTTAATTTTCAACAATTTCAATCTCGAAGAAATTAAACAAATTTTAATTTTCGACAAAGATGTGCGATTTTTTACAATCCTTGCAAGCCTTGTTGCCATTGGCTTGGCGATTAAATTCTTCCCAATTTGGCTTTATTTTGAAAATCTAAAAAACAACAATTTACTCACCAATTTTTTTGCAATTGATTCACTTTTTGTCAAAGCGAATATCGGGATTTTCTTCGCTTTGAAATTCTCTTATCTATTTTTTGCCAATCAAGATGTCGCGACTTTTATTATTTGCGGCAGCGCTTTTTTGATTTTTTATAGCCTTTTCAGGCTCCACCAAGCCAATCATTTAAAGCTTAGCGCCATTTATCTTTGCATCATAAATCTTTGCTTAATTTTGATTTGTTTGGCCATCAAAAAACCAAGCAGCAGCCAAGCAATATTTTTTTATTGGCTCAATTTCAACCTAATAAATTTTGCCATTTTCATCTTCTCAACTTTTTTAAAGCGACAATTTGGCAGCTCGTCTTTCAACAAAATATCAGCACTTGCACCTTACAACCAAGCCACTTTATTGCCATTACGCTTTTTAATAATTTTTGTAATTTCATCACCTTTCACTTTTTTGTTTTGCGGAAATTTTTATCTAATCAACGAAACTTTGAACTTGGCAAATGATTTAGAAAAAAGCTTAATTATCGCCGTTTTTGTAATTCTAAATTTCTCACTAATTGCATTTTTCTTAAGAATTGCCAATTTAATTTTTATGCCCGAAATGCCTTTAAATAAAGACTTGGCGACACCAAAAATTGAACAAAATTTTTGGCATATTTTATTATTTTGGTTAATCGTTATTTTAACCTATAGCTCAATTTTTTGTTTGAGTTTTTTCAACCATTTGTCAATTCAATTCACAATATAATAATGAGTTTGTTACTAGTCGCAATCATCCTCACACCTTTGCTGCAATGGCTTGGTGAGATATTTCTAAAAAGCGACCGCCTCAAAAATTTCAACGAAAAATTCGCCATGATTTTTTCGTCAACAATTTTATACGCCATTTATAACAAATTGCCCGAGCTGCAAACCATTGAAATTGCTGGCTTCACGCCAGATATTGCTTTGCGATTTTCTATCAATCAAAGCAACATTATATATTTGTTATTACTCAACTTCGTTTGGATAATTTGTCAGTTTTATATGACAAAATTTTTTATCATCGAAGAAAGCGGCGAGCGCAAAAACTTTAAATTATTTTTTATCACAACCATCTGCGCAACCACATATATATTGGCTGCAGACAATTTGCTAACTTTATTATTTTCTTACAACTTCTTAGTTTTTATCATTTATTTCTTCACCACAAAATGCTTTTTTAAAAGCCAAACTCGCGGCACAAAAATATTTTCATCATTGCTTTTTAGCGAATCATTTTTGCTGTTATGCGGCATAATTTTAACCAAACATTTCGGTGGAAACCTTGATTTTAGCAATCCCGAAGCTCTTAACGAAATTGGCGCCTCACAAATTGGCTTGTTATTTTCATTCTATTTTGGCGCAATTTTTCTAACAATTTTTTCAATGTCGCAACTATTTTATCACAAAAATTGCGAACCAAGCTCACTTTATTCATACCCGCTCCTCCTGCTATTTCTAGGCCTCGCCAAGCTTTTTATCTTCACAAAAATAATCACCTCAATTTTTGGCTTCGTTATTTTTAGCTCTATGGTTGAAAAAATTAATTTCGAAGTTTTTGCCATAATCTTCATAGTGTTTCTATGCTCCGCACACTCTATTTTGCTGTTCAGCCGCAACCTCAAAGCAATTTTCTTCCACCTCTTTTTCACGCAGTTATTAGTAGCATTTTTCGCCATAATAATTTGCGCCATATACGACCAAGCCTTTATCAACAAGGCTCTAATAAGCTTCGTTTTAAATTTAACTTTAGTTTTCTTAACCTTTTCAAGCCTAATTCTATATCTAAAAAAAGCGCAAAACAAAGACCCAACAGGATTATTCTATCAACTTCGCGTCACATTATCACTTTTGCTATTTGGCCTTCTAAGCCTTGTGGGCGCTGTTCCCGGAATTGGCATGATCGAAAAATTCTCTTTAATAAAAATCGCCTTCGACAATGAATTATTTTTCACAAAAATATTTTTTATCCTAAACTCACTCTGCATTTTATTAATCACCATAAAATTATTTTTCTCTTTATTCACCAAAATCACCACCGCAAGAGTCGAGCTCGATAAAAAATTAGCCGCAAAAATCGACACCGGCTCAAGCCTTATGCTAAGCAGCTTGTTGGTTGCAATTATAATCCTAATTTTACCAATAATCTCAATTTTTTATTAGAAAGAATTTGTCATTTATATCTGACAAAATATATGCAACAAATTATTACACCACCAAAACAATAAATATTGACAAACCCTTGTATTTGCTAACTTGCGAAGGTTTGCAAATATAAACTCGAAACATAAATTATAAAAACCGATTGTCATTTATATCTGACAAGGTGTGAGTGTTATAATTTGACTTAGGGTTAGTCGTTGTGCCCCGCTTAGCTCTTCAAAGAGACGCCCCCGGCTCTTTGAAGAGGTTGCCGTA